>JBDLJI010000006.1:0-21127 GCA_039714455.1 Thermodesulfobacteriota bacterium | reverse complement strand
GGCAGGGCATAAACACCCTGAAAGGCAGGGCATAAACACCCTGAAACGCAGGGCATAAACAACACCCTTATTAAAAGCAGGGCATGAACACCCTTGAAAACAGGGTATAAACTCCGACTCCGGGGGGTACTAAAAGGAGTGTCCTGGAAATCTGGCTACGAATTAATCTAAATATATAGAGTTTAAATAAAGTGGATGCAATCAGCATGAATGATTGCATGGAAGAAAAAAACGAAAGGAAATTGATGTATGGATTTAGTTGAATTAAAAGAAAAGAAAATTAATGAACTGACCAAACTTGCCCGGGGATATAAAGTTGAAGGCATCAGCGGAATGCGTAAGCAGGAACTGATTTTTGCTATTCTTCAGGCAAAAGCCAAGCAGGCAAAAGATGAAAAGAATGGCATGGTAACCGGGCGTGGTGTGCTTGAAATCCTGCCTGACGGTTTTGGTTTCTTGAGATCTCCAGCCTATAACTATCTTCCCGGTCCAGATGATATTTATGTATCACCTTCCCAGATACGCAGGTTGACCTTACGTACAGGCGATACTGTCGAGGGCCATGTTCGTTCTCCAAAGGACAGCGAGCGCTATTTTGCCTTATTGAAGGTGAAAAGTATTAATTTTGAGGCGCCGGAGAAAGCCAAGGATAAAACCCTGTTCTCAAACCTGACACCGCTGCACCCAAACGAAAAAATTGAGCTGGAAGCAAAAAAGGATGAATTTTCGACCCGTGTAATGAATATCATGTCGCCAATCGGCAAGGGACAGAGAGGTTTGATAGTTGCTCCACCAAGGACAGGAAAGACAGTACTTTTGCAGAAAATTGCCAATAGTATTGTTAAAAACCACAAGGAAATTACCCTCATCGTTCTCCTGATTGATGAACGGCCTGAAGAGGTCACGGATATGTCGAGAAACGTCAATGCTGAGGTTGTAAGCTCTACCTTTGATGAGCCGCCCCAGAGACATATTCAGGTCGCAGAGATGGTAATCCAGAAGGCTAAAAGGCTGGTGGAGCATAAAAAAGATGTTGTTATTCTGCTGGACAGTATTACCCGGCTGGCTCGGGCCTATAATACAGTAACCCCGTCAAGTGGCCGGATTTTATCCGGTGGTGTTGAAGCTACCGCATTGCATAGACCCAAAAGATTTTTCGGTGCAGCAAGAAATATTGAAGAAGGCGGCAGTTTGACAATTATTGCAACTGCCCTGGTTGAAACTGGAAGTAGAATGGATGAAGTCATTTTCGAGGAGTTTAAGGGAACGGGCAACATGGAACTTGTGCTCGACCGTAAAATGTCGGAAAGAAGAATTTACCCTGCAATTGATATGAATAGGTCCGGTACCCGGAAAGAGGATTTACTGTTAGAAGCTGAGGAACTCAACAGGATCTGGATCTTACGTAAACTTCTTTCTTCATTGAATCCTGGAGATGCCATGGAATTCCTGCTTGATAAGATGAAGGCAACAAAAACAAATTCAGAGTTTTTTCAATCAATGAACAGATAGCTGCATTTTAGTATAGTGTGCATATCCATAACTTATGCCTGACTGTTTCTAATTCTGTTATTACCGCTTGCAATAATAATATATTTATATATAGTATCCTGTTTCCATCCGTCCGAATAAATTAATGTTTTGGATGAGATCATTATAAAACTAACGTGTTGCAAATAATTAATAATCTAGGCTGTTTAGTTTAAGCGGCACTGCCATTTGAAGTAGATAATTTACTGGAGGAAAGGTAATGAAAAAAGATATCCATCCCGAGTACCACAAGATTAAGGCACAGTGTGCGTGCGGCAATGAAGTTGAGCTCGGATCAGTAAGCTCTGAAATGAAGGTTGAGATCTGTTCCGCCTGTCATCCTTTTTTTACGGGGAAACAAAGATTGGTCGACTCTGCCGGCAGAGTTGAAAAATTTATGAAAAAGTATGCTGATCATATGAAAAAGAATTCAACTTCAGCTTAGCTTTTTTAACTGTATTTCCACAGGGGACCTCCGATGCCGGAGTGTCCCCTGTTTTCGTTTGTTGTTTATGAAAGCATTTAACCCGGGTTAATCCAGCACACTATAAAATTTAACTATCCATAAAACGATGTTCCCAAAACTAGATGAATTAGAAAAAAAACTTTCAAATCTGGAGGAAAAGCTTTCTGATCCCGCCCTCATTGCAAACCAGCGGGAATACAAGAAAGTAGCGCAGGAGCATGCGCAGGTCACCAAATTGGCTTCTCTCTGTGGTATCTACCTGAAAGTCCATGAAGAGTTGGCCGAAAACAATGAGATGCTGCATGGGGAAGAAGATCCTGAGTTGTTGGAACTCGTGAAGAATGATATTCATGAATTAATGGAAAAATCCGACAAGCTTGAAAATGACATAAAAAACTTACTGTTGCCTAAAGATCCAAATGATGAAAAGAATATTCTTCTTGAAATAAGAGCAGGCACCGGAGGTGATGAAGCAGCGCTGTTTGTTGGTGACCTGTTCAAGATGTACAGCCGTTTTGCTGATGATCTGGGCTGGAATGTTGAGATTATGAACAGCAGCCCCATCGGCATCGGCGGTTTTAAGGAAATAATTGCCCTTATAAGCGGTGAAAAGGTTTACAGTAAATTGAAATATGAAAGTGGAGTGCACAGAGTTCAGAGAGTGCCTGAAACTGAGACCCAGGGGAGAATACATACATCAGCTGTTACAGTTGCCGTTTTACCTGAGGCAGAAGATGTAGAAGTTGAGATTGATCCCAATGAAGTGCGCGTAGATGTTTTTCGCTCTTCAGGACCTGGAGGGCAGAGTGTGAATAAAACTGAATCAGCAATACGCCTTACCCACCTGCCAACAGGTCTTGTTGTGTCATGTCAGGATGAAAAGTCTCAACACAAAAATAAAGCTAAGGCTATGAAAGTACTGCGAGCCCGCCTTCTTGATAAAATGGAACAGGATCAGCATGACAAGATTTCTGAAGACCGAAAAAGTCAGGTAGGTACAGGAGATCGGAGTGAACGCATCCGCACCTATAATTATCCGCAAGGCAGAGTAACTGACCATCGCATCCATCTTACCCTTTATAAACTTGAGGCTGTAATGCTGGGAAAAATTGATGAAGTAATTAATCCCCTGATTGTTCATTATCAGGCAGAAGCTCTAAAAAAGGTTCAATAAGCAGGACCGCTGAATATGTTACAGCTCTGCAAAGAAAAGACCCTGCCTGCATCTTTCAATATCTTTAAGAGTCCGGTTCCGATACTCGGAAATTTTGTAATTTCGTGAAAATCAAAGATATATTCACAGACGGAGTTCGGCGTTTAAAGCAAGTAGGCATTATAAAGTCTGAGCTTGAGGTTTCTCTTCTTCTGGCCGATTTACTTAATATTGACAGGACTACATTATTACTTGCCGAAGACCGGACTTTAGATGCCGGTCAACTTGAAAAATTTGAAAAAAATATTTTAAGACGTCTACAAAGAGAGCCTTTAGCCTACATCGTTGAAGAAAAAGAATTCTGGTCGCTGCCTTTTAAAGTGTCGAAGGATGTGCTTATCCCAAGGCCTGAAACTGAGTTACTTATTGAAATTACTCTGAAGACTGTGAAAAGCCTCTTTGAAAATCCGGATGAGCGAACAATGAAAATCATGGATTTAGGGACCGGCAGTGGAATTATAGCCATTGTGTTGGCCTTGGAACTGCCGGCAGCAGCAGTTACAGCGATTGATTTTTCATACAATGCATTGAAAGTTGCAAAACATAATGCTAAAAGGCATGAAGTCAATGAAAGGATTCATTTTGTTAATTGCGACTGGTTTGGGGGAATATCATCAAGGGCAGAATATGATCTGGTACTTGCCAATCCACCATATATAGCAAGAGATATAATTGAAAAGCCCTTTGGTGCAACCTGCGAATCTCTGCAACCTGAGGTGCTTGGCTATGAGCCCCACCTGGCACTGGATGGTGGAGAACGAGGCATTCAGTCAATTATTAGAATAGCAGAAGATTTAGGAAAAAGGCTCAAGTCCGGCGGTTGGTTCATTATGGAAATAGGGGCCGACCAGGCAGAAGATGTGTCTGGTATTTTCAGGGAAACAGCCCAATATAAAACTATTGCAATTCATAATGACTATGCGGGATTGCCCAGAGTTTTTCAAGCAAAGAAACAATGATATAGGAACTATTATTCTGTCATCAGTTCATTCTCAAAGTTAGAATATATATCTGTCGGAGTTACTATAAAAAGTTATGGATAAATTAATTATAGAGGGTGCGCGTAAACTTCATGGGGAAATTCGCATAAGCGGTGCCAAAAATGCAGCCCTGCCTTTAATTGCTGCAACCATGCTGACACCCGGTTGGCATGTGCTTCATAATGTTCCTGATTTGCGAGATACCAGGACAATTCTAGCCTTACTTGAAAGTCTTGGTGCTGTATGGAAGAGGAAAGGTGATGCCTTGACCATCAACACAGAAACGTTAAATAATTTAGAGGCCTCATATGACCTGGTGAAAACCATGCGAGCCTCAATTCTGGTTTTAGGCCCCTTGCTGGCACGTATGGGGAAAGCCAGGGTTTCCCTGCCGGGAGGTTGCGCCATTGGGGCACGGCCCATTGACTTTCATCTGCAGGGCTTGACAAATATGGGAGCACGTCTCAATTTGGAAGATGGCTATGTCAATGCTTTTATAGATAATTACCTTTCCGGAGCGCATATTTATTTTGATGTGCCTTCAGTAACCGGTACGGAAAATATCCTCATGGCTTCTGTCCTGGCAAAAGGCGTAACTGTGATAAAAAATGCTGCCCGGGAACCTGAGGTCGGTAATTTGGTTGATATGCTCATTGCTATGGGGGCTGATATTGAGGGCAAAGATACTGACCGCCTGATCATTCATGGAGTTAAAAGTTTAAAACCGGCAGAAATCACAACTATTCCGGATCGAATTGAAACCGGTACATATCTGGTAGCAGTCGGTGCAGCCGGTGGGGAGGCAACTCTGACAAATTGTAACCCCGCCCATCTACCTGCTCTTACGGAAAAATTAAGAGCGGCCGGTCTCATTATAAAAGAATCAGAGAACTCAATTTTTGTCTCAAGACCCTCTAAAGTTCAAAGCATAGATATAAAAACTCTGCCGTATCCTGGATTCCCCACGGATCTTCAAGCCCAGCTCATGGTCTTAATGACAGTTTCAAACGGGTTGAGCGTTATTACAGAGACGATATTTGAAAACAGGTTCATGCATGTAGCTGAATTAAAGCGGATGGGGGCCGAGATAAAAATTAATGGTAATAGTGCCATCGTCAAGGGTATAAAGCAGCTCAAAGGCGCCCAGGTAATGGCAACGGATCTCCGGGCCAGTGCCTCTCTAGTTGTGGCAGGTCTTGCAGCAAAAGGAATTACAGAGATTTCACGAATATATCATCTCGAAAGAGGATATGAGGACATGGTGGGAAAACTCAGGGCACTCGGTGCCAGGGTGCATAAAGAAAAAGAATGATCAGGGCAGTGGCAGCCACACTTCTGTAGTCGTTCCCTGATGCTCTTTGCTGCTGATAGTGATCCCCCCGGCATGGGTATTGACAATCTGTTTTGCAATGGAAAGACCCAGGCCTGTCCCATTTTCACGGGTTGTAAAAAAAGGATCATAAATTTTATCGATGATAAGGTCAGGGATACCTCTGCCATTATCGATTATAGTGAGGACGGTTTTTTCAGCCCCTGAATCATCAGCATCTTCACTGGCAATGACTCGAATCTCGTCATCCCTGTTTCTTAAGGCCATGCAGGAGTTATGGACGATGTTGAGGAGCAGTTGACGGATTTGCTGAGGGTCAGCCCAGCAGTCTGTTTTTTCGGGTATATCAATAAATGACTTACAATTTTCAGGCCAATCGTGGGTATGCCTCAGAAGTTGAATTACTTCCTTAACAAGGGGAAGCAATGGGACCCACTCTTTTTCAGGCTCAATTGGTTTTGAAAAGGTCAGAAAGTCGTTAATGCTGTCCTGTAATCTATTACATTCCCGGGTAATTATATTCATCAGACCCTGGTTATGCGATTTGATGTCACCACTGGCATCAATTACCTCAGCCGCGCCGGAGATTGCAGCCAGGGGATTACGCAACTCATGGGCAATGCCTGCCGCCATTTCTCCAATAGTAGCCATTTTTTTAGCCTGCATCATCTGCTTTTCCAATTGTTTGGTCTGACTGATATCCTGGAGAGTAACAATCTGGAAATTATCTTCTGTTCCCGGCATGTTCAGTTTGGCAGAGGAGTAGCCTATGTGGATATTTTTACTGTCCTTCGTGGTAATTTCAACTTCCGATCGGAAGTTCATGACAGCATCTAGCTTGAGGTTAGGAAAAGGCAGATTTATATCCTTGCCAACGACTTCATCAGATCTGAAACCGGTAATATTTTCAGAGGCAGGATTGAACGAAATCATGTTTTTTTGGTTAAGTACAATAATCCCGGAAGGAATATCATCGAAAATCTTTTTATACAAAACTGATAACTGGTCATATTTCAAGGTCGTGCTAATTAATTCCTTCTCCGTCCTGAGTAACCGTCCTGAAAGCAGGGAGCTTAAGATGGCGGTGATGAAGAAGGTAAGCCCATGGATAGAAAAGAAATTCAGTCCCGATCGTATGTCTCCAAGAGGTCTGTACCAGTATTCATCTAAGAAATCAGGGTGATAACCAAAGTATTCGAGACACAGAATAGTCCCATAACAAAGGGTAGCCGCCGCCGCCGCCGCCAATCCCCCTCTGCGGGAAAGGATAAGACCTCCGGTAATGATCGGGAAAAGATAGAAAATGGTAAAAATGGACTGACTCCCGCCACTGTAATAGAGAAGAATAGAGATGAGAATGACGTCCATAAGGATTTGGGCATAGGCGAACGTGGAATAACGCTTGATGAACTTTAGAATCAATGCTGAGCATATTGTAAAGAGATAGACTCCTCCAACAAAAATAAGAATGTAATAAAAGGGTGGGGTTATAATATTTTTTTCAGTTGATTGCAGGAGGACGTTAATGCCTAAAAGCAGAGTTAAAAACACCACACGTAGGAAAAGCATCCAGTGCAGCTGTTTCTTGAAACGTGCCGCGGCTTTGTTGTCTTCAACCGGTTTTGCTATTAATTTATTCAGCATGTGGAATATGCCTTTGGTTGACCTTCTTATTTGATACCGTACTTTTGCACTTTATAACGCAGAGAGCGGAAGCTGATTTTTAAAAGCTCTGCAGCCCTTATTTTTGAGTTGTTAGTTTTAACAAGGGCATGTTCTATCATCTCCTTTTCAAGTTTTGTCATGACTTTATCAAGACCCTGATTGTATAATTCGTCTTCAGAATCAACGGCAATAAAAGCCTCTGACTTTTCTATAGGCTTTCCTTCTTTCTTATAGGTTGAAAGGGTTAGACTTTCCGGAAGAATGATATTTGATGATTCCAAGGCAATTCCGCGCTCAATAATGTTTTCAAGCTCGCGTACATTGCCGGGATAATCATATTCCAAGAGGACTTTCATGGCATAGGATGAAATTTCCTGGACGTCTTTGTCCATCTTCTCTGAATATTTTTTCAGGAAATGTTTAACAAGCAATGGGACATCACCTTTTCTTTCCCGTAATGGCGGCACCCGAAGTGGAACAACAGCCAGTCGGTAAAAAAGGTCTTCACGAAAACGGCCCGCAATGATCTCTTCTTCCAGGTCCTTATTGGTTGCAGCTATAATTCTGACATCTACTTTAATGGTGTCAGTGCCACCGACACGCTTTAATTCCCTTTCCTGCAGGACGCGTAATAGTTTTGTCTGGATAAGAGGTGTCAATTCACCAATCTCATCAAGAAAAACACTGCCACCTTCAGCCTGTTCAAAGAGGCCCATCTTGTTTGAAATCGCCCCGGTGAAAGAGCCCTTCATATGTCCGAAAAGTTCACTCTCCAATAGACTTTCCGGTATGGCGCTGCAGGTGATGGGCACAAAAGGTTTATCCTGCACCTTGCTCAAGTTATGTATAGCATTGGCAACCAACTCCTTGCCTGTCCCTGAATCTCCATAAATAAGAATGCTTGCAGGGGTGGGGGCAATGCGTGATATCAGGTTGTAGATTTCGAGCATCTCCGGGCTGTTGCCGATGATGCCTTCAAAAGATTCAGTCTCGGAAGTGATCTCATCTGTTGTGATGGTGGCGGCTGAAGAAATAGCTGACTTGACAATTTTAATGATTTCATCAACCTTGAACGGTTTGGTGATATAGTCAAAGGCACCTCTTTTCATGGCAATAACAGCATTATCCGGTGAAGCAAATGCTGTTATCATGATTACGGGTAACGAGTTGTTGATTTCTTTTATTTTTCCCAGAAGGGAAAGGCCGCCCATCCCGGGCATTTTTATATCTGAAATTACAAGGTCAAAGTTTTGACATGTGATGAGATCAATTGCACTGGATGCTTCAGATGCAGTAGAAACTTCATAACCTTCTTTATCAAGAAGGATTTTTAAGAATTCACGCATGCTCAGTTCATCATCAACCACAAGAATGGCCGGCATTGTTATCTCCTAAGTAATTCTGTGTATGCTGATAACAGCAATAAAGTGATTAAAGGTTTCATAATAGTGTGTTTGTGGGAATAAACCGCACTGAATGGTTACAATATGACTTGCAGAATGTCAACGGTCAATAATAACTTGCGTATGTCATATGAGTTACTTATAAGTACAATGAATGATTAAAAATGGCACTCAATCCGGTTTGCCGTGGGGTGCTTATGCGGATTACTGATGGTCACTGTTTACTGTTCGGAATAAAGAGCGGGGAAAAGCGCTAATCACAGTTAATAAAACATGGCCGGTAAGTTCATAATAGGTTGATCTGGTCGAAATTCTTTATGTTGTTTAATTGAGGCAGTTGTTACTAAATAGTGACGGAGACGCTGAATGTGTGTAGCAATACCATCAAAGATTATCAGTATAGAAGGCCTTCTGGCAATGGTTGAAGTGTATGGCGCCAGAAGGCAGGTCAACCTTATGCTGCTGCCAGAGGAGGCAGAGATAGGCGAGTATGTGCTCGTGCATGCAGGTTTCGCAATCCAAAAGGTAGATGTTGAGGCTGGTAAAGAATCATTAAAGCTTTTTGATGAAGTATTAAAGAAGTTGGGGGGTGATCCTGATAATGCATGAGGCATCCATTGCCATCAGCCTGATTGAAACAGTTTCCACTCTTTGTCAAAGAGAAGGTTATAATTCGATAGAATCAGTCAGGCTTAAAGTGGGAAAAGCAGCAGGAATACTCCCCGATGCTCTTCTTTTTGCCTTTGATGTGGCAAAGGCTGGAACTCGTGCAAACCAGGCTGAACTTGTCATTGAGTATATTCCACTCGGTGGTTTCTGTCGTGAGTGCGGTTCACAATTCGAATCCCAGGAACGTTATATTTTTGCCTGTCCTGATTGTAAATCCAGTGCAATAAAAATTACCAGGGGAGATGAGATGCAGATTATAGATATGGAGGTTAATTGAGGTTTTAAAAATCAGTTCGGAATCCGTAAGCCGGTGGACCTGAAGTACCTCGCAAGGGGGTATAAACACCTCTCAGGGGGGTATAGCATATTTAATGCTTCAAGGTGATTATAATATATGAATATTCAACAGCCCATAGAGAATCAAAGGTAAACCCAATGACAGTATTTTTTAAAGTTACAATGGCAACACTTTTATTGCTGCTGATAAGTTTTATTCCATTTGCAGCCCATGCCGAGGTTGACTGGGAGATTTCAAGTGCGATTCAGCTTGATGAAACACCAATAGATGTTGCCCGGACCCAAGGTGGTGAATTAACCTATCTGCTCACCGACCAGGCTAAAGTACTCATCTATTCCGCTGCAGGCAAACTGGTTGGCACTATCCCTGTTGATCCTTCAGTGACTGATATAGCTGTTTCTGCCAAAGGTGAGCAACTCTATCTCATAAACAGTGAACGGAAAACACTGAAAACAGTTGATATTGATTTTATCGTTGACTTTGATATTGCAGGTTCTCCTTTTCTTGGTCCTGCAGATGCCAAAATCGTCGTTGCTGTGTTCAGCGACTTTCAATGACCTTACTGTGGCAAAATTATGCCGTTGTTCGAGCAGGTGCTCGATAAATATCCGGAGAGTGTAAAAATTATTTTCAAACATTACCCTCTCCCTTTCCACAAACAGGCGCTTCCCGCCGCTCTTGCTTCCATGGCTGCCGGGGAACAGGGCAAGTTCTGGGAGTATCATGATGAACTTTTTCTTCACCAGAGTAGTTTGTCCAGCAATAAGTATTTGGAAATTGCTCAAAATATGGGACTTGATCTGAAAAAATTTTCCTTGGATATGATGAGACCTTCTATACGTAAAAAGATTGAACAGGATACCAGCGACGCAAAAAAGGCAGGTGTAACAGGCACCCCGACTATTTTTGTTAATGGCAGAAAACTTAAAAAACGTGGTTTTGATGCCATCAGCAAATTAATTGATAATGAGCGTGCCGGTTTACGACAATAATTAACAGAAAAAGAAAACCCAGCAATATGCCGGAAGTAAAACTCATATTTGAAGATAATAATCTCGCAAGACTTTTATACGGAGACCTGAACAAAAATCTGATTACAATTGAGAAAACCGTTGGCGTCTCGGTAAAGGCGCGTGGCAATGAATTGGCACTGAAGGGATTGAAGCATGAGGTTGAAGTAGCTGCCATGGCCCTTGAGCAATTATATGAACTTCTCAAAGCCGGTTATCCTGTATACCCTTCAGATGTGGCATATGGACTTCGCATCCTGGAACGTTCCGCCAAAGTGAACCTAAAAGAAATATTTCTTGACAGAGTCTATATAACAGCCAATCAACGCGTTGTTTCTCCCAAAAGTGTTAACCAGAAGAAATACATTGACTCTATCAGAAATAACGACATTGTCTTTGGCATCGGGCCGGCCGGAACAGGTAAGACCTATCTGGCAGTGGCAATGGCCATTTCTGCATTGACCAGCAGTCAGGTCAAAAATATAATTCTGACCCGGCCGGCAGTTGAAGCAGGTGAAACCCTGGGTTTTCTTCCAGGTGACATGGCCCAGAAGGTTGATCCATACCTGCGTCCGCTTTATGATGCCTTAAATGATATGTTGGGCAGGGAGAAGGTGGTTGACTATATTGAAAGAGGGATCGTAGAAATCGCCCCCCTGGCCTTTATGAGAGGTCGGACATTGAACAGTGCCTTTGTTATTCTGGATGAAGCCCAGAACACATCCCATGAACAGATGAAAATGTTTCTGACCCGACTTGGATTCGATTCTAAAACTGTTATTACCGGTGATATTACCCAGATAGATCTCCCTGGAGGGAAGAAGTCAGGACTGGTCGAGGCTGCCCGTATACTGAAGAACATAAAGGGAATTGGTTTTTGTTCTTTTACGGATATCGATGTTGTGCGGCATCCGTTAGTGCAACAGATCATCCGTGCCTATGCCAAGAAAGAAAAGAAGCAAGGAAACACAAGATCAAAAGCAAAACCCGGAAAAGTAAAATCAGTAAATAAATAAATTTAAAGCTTTATTAATTCCATGCTGTAATGATTTACAATGCCGATTCTTTTCAGGAATGATTTTTCCCATGCAGTCCCCCATGTTAACGAACTGCAGTTGACAAAAACAGCAGAGTTTCTCCTCGTATTGGCAGAAATTCCTGATGCGGAATTAAGCATTCTGCTTGTTGATGACCAGCATATTGCCCGGTTAAATAAAGTCTGGCGCCGTAAAAGAGGACCAACCAATGTGCTCACCTTTTCATTAACCGAAGGTGAAGATTTGACAATGGCCCGGAATTTACTTGGTGATATTGTTATTTCCGTTGATACTGCTGCACGGGAAGCTCGAAAAGAGGGGACCTCAGTCCATCATCGTTTAAATGTGCTGCTTGTTCATGGTTTCCTGCATCTTCTGGGCTATGACCACGAGAAGTCAGACTCAGAAGCGGAAAGAATGTTTAGAAAGGAAAGGGAATTTTTACAGGATTTAATAAGAAAAAGGAGAGAGGAAATGATAAGACTCGCAGTGAATGTTGATCATGTGGCAACCGTGCGTGAGGCCCGTGGCATCAGCGAGCCTGATCCTGTACTTGCAGCAGGTATTTGTGAACTTGCAGGAGCTGAAGGTATAGTGGTGCACTTGCGTGAGGATCGGAGACATATCCAGGATAGAGATGTCATATTATTGCGGCAGACGGTTAAGACCAAACTTAATCTGGAGATGGGAGCAACTCCGGAGATAATAAAATTTGCCCTGGAGCTTAAGCCGGACATAGTGACCCTCGTCCCGGAAAAAAGGAAGGAGTTGACTACTGAGGGAGGCTTAAATGTTGCCGGACAGAAAAAGAAGCTAACGGGAGTGATTACTCAGATGAATGATGCCGGTATTCCGGTAAGTTTATTCATAGACCCGGACTCACGCCAGATTGAGGCATCCCATAGGGTCGGAGCCACATATGTTGAAATTCATACCGGCAGGTACAGTGATGCAGTTAATGAAGAGGAGACCGAGCATGAATATGAATTGGTTGCCGCTGCTGCTGAAGAGGCATATGAAGCAGGTTTGAGGGTAAATGCCGGACATGGTCTTAATTATGTCAATACAACCCGGGTTGCATCACTTGAAACAATTGAAGAGTTGAGTATAGGCCATGCCATTATGGCACGGGCAATTATTGTTGGACTGGATCAGGCGGTTCGTGAAATGCTGGCCCTTATGATGTAATTTTGTATCCCATTTTCGACGTCATCGCCCGTCCGCCATGGGATGCCATGGCCGAACGGGCTCTTTCTCGGAGTCTCCCGTTGGTCGTTTATGCCCTGAAAGGGTGTTTATGCCCTGAAAGGGTGCTTACCTGAACTTGGAATACAAAATGACTCACAGATTCAAGGTAATCTTACACTCTGCCTGGAGAAATTGCAGTTAGAGGGAGTTATTTCTGGGGTAGAGTAATGATGAAAGTTGTTCCCTCGCCTATTTCGCTTTGAACATCAATCGTGCCATTATGTTCTTCAATGATGTTTTTAACGATGGCGAGGCCGAGTCCTGTACCCCTATTTTTGTTTGTATAAAATGGTGTGAATATCAGCCCCAATTTTTTCTCAGAAATGCCTATTCCTGTATCAGTAATCCTGATAACAATGTTTTTCTTTTGACCTTCTGAAGCTAGACTGCTGGTAACAGAAAGAGTACCGCCCTCCGGCATAGCCTGGATCGCATTGACAAAAAGGTTGAGAAAAGCCCTGTAGAGCAAATTTTGATCAATATCCATTGGTGCTGGAATAGGACCAAGGTTTTTTTCAAGCGTTACCTGTTTTTTTGCAAGTTCAGGTTGCATGAACTTAATCACCTTTTTTAATGGATCATTGATGGTTGCTGTTGCAAAGCGTGGTACTTGAGGTCTGGCAAAATCTAAGAATTCCCGGACAATATCATCAAGACGGCTGGTTTCTGTTATTATGATTCCAGCCAGATGTTTACTGCTGGGTGCCTGGTCTCTCAAGCGCTTGTTCAGGATCTCGGCTGTGCTGTGGATAATACCAAGAGGATTCTTGATCTCGTGTGAAACGGAGGCCACCATTTCTCCCAGACTTGCCAGTCTTTCAGCATGATTGAGTTTCCCCTCCAGGCGTCGTCGTTCCTCATCTCTCGCTTTGTTTATCTGGTCTGCTCTGGTGACTATCTGCATAAGTATGAAGAAAAGCGTTCCCATGATCAGGATTGAAACAATAATAATGGTGAGTTGCAGGCGAAGTACCGCCTCCATGTCATCTGAAAGATCCTGAACCACCTTGGTCACTCCCATGATTTGATCAGTTTTTTCACTGAGTGGATTTTCCCTTCGAAAAGGAATGTAGGTCATGAGCTTTGAAGAAATGGGTTCTGATCCTGGTAGCAGATTAAAAAGAGAGGCAATTGATATAAGTCTGGAGGTGTTGATCCCCTTGAGAGCCTTTTCATATTCAATGCCTCCCATATCCCTGACCCCTACATCCTCGGGAATAGTGCTGTATGATATTATATTTTCCTGGGAATCGAAAATGGTTACTGAATCAACTTTCAAGCCTTCGGTAATATTGCGGATAACTGTATCGAGCAGTTTGAATTGAGATGGTTCTCTGAGAGCAATTTCGCCGTGCCGCAATGCGGTTGGCAGAACAAATTGCAGAAATACCTGCCTGTTGACATGTTCTGCGAGAAGAAGCGAATATGATTCACTCCTGTCCAGCATGACCTTTTTAGTATAATTGGATATAACCCAGGAGAGAACCATTGTGGTGATAAGAATTAACCCAAGTCCTGAGAATGAAAAGAATTTCACCAACCTGAAAGGTCTTGGTGATATGATGTTGGATTTTTGAGGGCTTGTTACCATTTAGCAGACTCCGCAGCGTTTGCACTGAGACGTATCACATGGGATTGTTGTTTTGGCCTGCAGAGCTCTTTGATATTCAGACCAGAGATAATCGCGATTAATGCCGTGGTCAATTACCTCCCAGGGGAATAGTTCATTTTTGTCCCTTTGACGAGCGGTATAATCCGCTGGGTTTAGGGCTTCTTTTTTAAAAGCCTGGCGCCAGGTGCAATTATGCAGGACCATCTGCAATAGGGCCAGGCCGACCCTGCGGTCACCGCGGGCGAGAGTCGCCTGGGAAAAAGCTCTCTCAGGACTTTCCGCCTTGATGCGAATATTCGCTTGGGCACCGATCGTCTTGCGTAGAAATTTTAATTTTTGCTTCAAACTCACAATCTCTTCCATTGGGTGAAATTGGAAGGGAGTCCATGGTTTGGGAATAAAACAGTTTATACTAAGAGTCAAAAGGCTGATTTTTCCTTTAGCGCGTCCTATATTTAATATTTTTTCTTTCACTTTCATGGTCAGGTCCACCATTTCATCCAGGTCATCCTGTGTCTCAGTCGGCAGGCCGATCATATAGTAGAGTTTCAGGTTCTTGATTCCTTTTTCCGCAAGAATTTCAACTGCTGCCAGCACATCATTTTCTGTTATACCTTTGTTGATAACCTGCCGCAAGCGTTCGGATCCTCCATCTGGTGCAATGGCAGCGCTTTTAAGATTACTTTGGCCTAGTAACTCTGTTAGCGAGGAACTAATAATATCAGCCCGCAAGGAAGAAAAGGATAGAGAACATGATTTATTCGCCAGGTGGTCTGCTACCAGAGAGATATCTTCTGATTGTGCCATTTCCATTCCAAGGAGTCCTATTCGTGAGCAACCATCAGGCCTGGAATTAATAGCATTAATGATCGATTGTGCTTTCCAGAGTCGGGGTGGACGATAGATAAATCCAGCAGCACAGAATCTGCACCCACGGCTGCAGCCACGGCCGAGTTCTGTCATGAATAAATTAGAGAATTCAGCCGATGGTGTGAGAATTTGTGAATGAGCAGCAAAGTCTCCAGGAGAATTCATTACTACCTTTTTAATCCTTCCTGGAAGTGAAGGATACTTAGCATTGGGCTCCATTGTCAGAAGTTTACCATCGGTAGCGTATTCTGTTTCATAAAATGCAGGGACATAGCATCCAGGTAGTTCTGAAGCTGTTTTCACCAGTAACTCATTTTTGTTCTTACCAACTCCTTCCATTAATCGTGTCATAACAGGTTGTAATACCGGTTCTGCCTCACCAATTATAAACAGATCAATAAATGGCGCTAAAGGTTCAGGATTCATGAACGCTGCAACGCCGCCGGCAACGACGAGTGGTTGACCTCGTGCTGCTTGTGCTGAAATGTTCGGGTTTTTATTGCTTCTATGGGAAGCCAAAGAAGAAATACCTGCCAGTTCAAGGATCAAAATTAGATTTTTATAGTCCTGTTCAAAACTGACAGAGAAAAACAGGAAGGGAAAATCAGAGAGTGGCCTGCCTGATTCTACAGACAAAGGCTTGTTATTTGATTCCGGAAGAAAGATTCTTTCTGCAACGATGGAATCATTCTGGTTCAGCAGGTGATAAACAAGTTGGAAGCCAAGGTTGGACATACCCAGTGAATAGATATTAGGGTAAATGAGGGCGACCGGAACTTTATTTTTCCATTTCTTTTTAATGCTTCCTTTTTCAAGGGAAAAATATTGGCGGTTGCCGGTAATACCAGCGGTTAACTTTGAATTCCGGCCCATAAATACGAAGTTTCAGCTAAGAGAATGGCTGCACCAATTGCCATACGATTCAAGAAGATGAAATATGTTGGTTCAGGTAAAGATTCTGTAAAAAATATGTCTATTGTTTTTTGTCAAAAATGATACGGGTATACCATACCCACATCAAGTGTATGAAAGCATATTAACCATTTCGGGGGAGAAGGCAATATAATCTCAAGTCTTCATCGTAACTATAGTTTAATCTGCCGCCTGTCTCAAGTAAGTCGGTGTTTCCAGTTCAGCTTCATCCAGAGTATTGGGGAACGGCAGGGTCTGTTTTCTGACTATTCCGGGATTGCGACGATTAAAGGTCTTGTTCTGCCTGCCGGTCGAGGAATCATGTGGTGATATTTTATTGTCTTCTTGAAAGGCTTCTTCTTGGGATTTATTATTGGCAACAGCCTGAATCGGCCCCTTGATGGTTGCTGCATCTTCCGCGCCGGTTACTCCTGTAGCGATAACAGTAACTCGCATTTCATCCTTGAGGCTATCATCAAAAAGTGCACCGACAATGATATTTGCGTCTTCATGCGCCTTCTGCGAAACCAGGTCAGATGCTTCCATGAATTCATTCATGGTGAGAGAGTCTTCAGAGGCTGAAATATTGATCAGTACACCTTTGGCGCCATCAATTCCCGCATCCTGTAAAAGAGGATTGTCAATAGCACGTTTTGCAGCATCGATTGCCCGATTTTCGCCAACACCGACGCCGGCTCCCATCAGAGCAGGGCCAACTTCCTTCATAACGGCACGCAGGTCTGCGAAGTCGACATTCATATGGCCAGGAAGATTTATCAGGTCGGTAATTCCCTTTACTGCCTGTAAAAGAACCTCGTCTGCTTTTTTCATCATATCCATGAGCTTGCTGCCCTTTTGCATAATGGTCAGAAGGCGGTCATTGGGTATAGTGATAATGGTATCGACGTGTTTTTTTAACTCCTTCCAACCTTCTTCAGCCTTTTTCATTCTTGCTCTTGCTTCAAAAAAGAATGGCTTGGTAACAACTGCCACGGTGAGGGCTCCAATCTCCTTGCTGATTTTTGCAACGACAGGCGCTCCACCGGTTCCGGTCCCGCCGCCCAGGCCGGCCGTAATAAAAACCATGTCCGCTCCTTTCAGTACCTCGCGGATCTCCTCAAGACTTTCAAAGGCCGCCTCTTTACCCCGTTCAGGATCTGCTCCGGCACCGAGTCCTTTGGTTATCCCGGGGCCAAGCTGCAAACAGACATCAGCCTTGGAGTTTTCCAAGGCCTGTATGTCCGTATTGGCAGCGATGAATTCAATTCCCTGGAGTTGGTTGTATACCATGGTGTTGACGGCGTTTCCTCCACCACCACCGATCCCAACAACTCTGATTTTGGCCAATGATTCTTCTGCCATTCGAAATTCCATCTTCTCTCCCCCTTTTTCAGTTTCTTTTGTCTATGAAATCCGTAAGTTCTTTAAACTGGTTTTTATTTTGAAATTGCCAATTTCAATATCATTACAAATAGTTACAGGTTGCTGCTGAACCAACCTTTCATCATGCCAACTACGCCTCCTATTGCTTTTTTCCCCGGAACCCGCCATTTCTTGCCTGAGGCATGCCTGCTGGCATAAATTACCAGCCCGGCACCTGTTGCATTCTGTGGTGAGTTAATACTTTCAGGTGCTTCATGGATTTCGCGGGGATATCCTATTCTGACCGGCAGATCAAAAATCTGTTCAGTAAGATCAACGATATGTTCAAGAAGGGCTGTGCCTCCGCTAATAACGACACCGGCATTCAAGCGGTCCTTGTAAGTAGAGTCTATCATCTCCTGGTTGAGGATGATTAACATCTCCTCAATGCGTGGCTCCAGTATTTCGCCCATGATTTTCTGTTTGACTTTTCTGGGCTTTCTGTCACCTACAGTGGGTACTTCAATAACATTGTCACCATCTATCATGGAGGTGAGGGCGGAACCGTAACGATTCTTTAACCGCTCTGCCTCCTGGAAAGGTGTGCGCAATCCAACAGACAGATCGTTTGTCAGGTTATTGCCTCCCAGGCCAAGCTCATATGTATGCTTGATTGTGCCCCCGGAAAAGATAGCCAGGTCAGAAGTGCCTCCGCCGATGTCAAGAAGACCGACCCCAAGGTCCATTTCTTCACGGGATAAAACTGCATTTGCCGATGCTAATGACTCCAGGACAATATCTGCCACCTCGAGACCGGCCCTGTTGCAGCACATAACCAGATTGTGGATAGACGTTGTATCTCCGGTCACAATGTGAACATTGGTCACCAGCCTTACCCCTGTCATGCCGAGTGGATCTTGGATGCCGGTGTGGTCATCCACCATGAATTCCTGGGGCAGAACATGGATGATTTGCTGGTTGTGTGAGAGGTTAACAGCTCTGGCAGCATCTATAACACGGTCAATGTCATCCTGACGGATCTCACGGTTTTTAATGCCGACAATGCCCGGACTGTTAAAGCCCTTGATGTGACTTCCGGCAATACCAACACAGACGGTGTTTATTTCGCACCCTGCCATTTCCTCAGCCTGCTCAACTGCCATTCGGATGGAGTGTACCGTGCTTTCGATATTAACGACCACGCCTTTTTTTAAACCTATGGAAGGATGGGTGCCGATGCCGATAATAGAAATTTGGTCCTCGAGCACCTCGCCTATGACAGCACAGATTTTTGTTGTGCCGACATCAAGTCCTACAATCAGTTCTCCCCGTTGTTTTTTTTCCATCCCTTTCATCCTCGATGCCTACTGTCTGATCCTATTTTACCTACCAGAATAGCATCCTTCTGATAGTCAAAGCGAATATATGAAACTTTGGAAAATTCTTTTGTTTTATAAAGATTCTTCAAGACCTTTGCCAGGCGGTAGTATCTGGTTGAAATGTCTCCATCTGTTCCCATGTAGATTGGGAATGGTCTTTCAAGCAGATAGAGAAGCAATTCGCCGTTTTCGGTGATATTGATTTCAGAAATATTCTGCTCAGGAAGGATGGAGTTATTTCTGGCGGCCAACTTCAGCAGTTCCATGGCATCTTTCAGGATTTCAGGTGTCCGGGTTGAATGTGTAGAGTAAAAAGGAAAATTCGCAAGTCCTGTAACAACTGGAAAGTCAAGTTCCTGAGTTGGACCTGCAGTTGCAATTATATGCCCCTTGTTGTCCAGGTAGAACAGACCGGTCTCTCTGCTCAGCAATGCCACCGGTTTTTTTTCTTTCACGGTGATCAATAATCGATTAGGCCAGTCGCGGGTGATTTCTGCCCCGGCAATCCAAGGATGGCTTTCCAGCAAAGATTTAACCTGGTCCATATTTATAGCCAGAAGGTTTGAGTGGATATCTACTTTGCTCAACACAGTAATCTGCTCTTTGCTTGCCATCCGGTTGCCATCAATTTTCATGGCAGTTATCTGGAAAAAATCACTGTGGCATAATTTCCGGTATATTTCTTTAGTCATGAAACCGGTAAGCAGTAAAAGCAGAAGCCCAATTAAGGGCCTGATAAACAATTTATTCTTCAGGCCGCCGGGAAGATGAGATCCTTTTGTTCCTTTTATTGATTTTATTTTTAAGTTTGCAGCAGGTTTTATTTTCATGACTCGTATTATTCATCTCCTAAAATATGGACTTCAGGCTCAAGTCTTACGCCAAACCGTTTATAGACCGTGTCTTGTACAAGACGCATGAGGTCTAGAATATCAGTGGCGGTCGCATTGCCGGTATTGATAATGAAGTTGGCATGTTTTTCGGAAATTATTGCTCCTCCAATGGAATGTCCCTTCAGGCCGGCCTCGTCGATCAGGCTCCCTGCTGACATTTCCGGCGGATTTTTAAAAAAGGAGCCGGCACTGGGTTCGGTAAGGGGTTGATTCTTTTTCCGTAATTCCTGATATCTACGGCAGGCAGCTTTAATTTCTTCCTTGCTGCCAATGGTTAAAATAAGGGTTGCGTAAAGCACAACGGTATTCGGTTCCATTCCCCATCCCCGGTATGTGAAGCCAAGATTTTTCCCTTGTTCTGTAAATACTTCACCGTGGTTATCCATAAGGGTTACAGAATCGAGCAGATTTCCAATTTCATAACCCCAGGCTCCGGCGTTCATTACAACTGCCCCGCCTAAACTTCCCGGAATACCAACAGCAAACTCTAATCCCGATAAAGAGTTTGCTGTACAATCATGTACGAGTTTGGCTAGTAAACATCCACCGCCGATGCGGAGTGAGGTGCTTTTTTCTCTTTGGCCTGGCTGGTTTCCCAGCTTCTCAATGCTGACAAATTCCCCTTCCAATACAATTGCCACTCCAGGAAGACCATGGTCGGGAACCAGGATATTGCTGCCTCGGCCGATAATCCACCAGCTGATATCGTTTCCTTTCAGCCATTGAATCAATCGTTTAAGATCTTTGATATTCGTAACCGAAACTATAGCCTCAGCAGGTCCACCGACTTTGAGGGTTGAATATTGCGACATAGGTCTATCCCACAATATTTTACCCTTCCAGAAGCGGGAAAGATCCTTGGTGTATGAATTAAGTGATGCCATTTTTTCAGTTAATAAGTTTTGTTCCTACTCGTTAATCATAGTCAGCAATCTTTCGCCGGCCTGCCAGATATTCCCGGCTCCCAATGACAGAACAACGTCACCAGGGGCAAGGATGTCCATGGCCTTGTCAAGGAGCTTGTCAAAAGTGGATTCAAAATAAGCATGGCGGTGGCCATGTTGTTTTATACCCTTCAACAAGGCTTCAGCAGTTATTCCAGGTATCGGGGTTTCACCTGCGCCATAAATTTCAGTCAGAAGTAAAATGTTTGCCTCATGAAAGGCTGTATAGAAGTCTTCAGCCAATGCACTGGTTCTTGAATAACGGTGTGGCTGAAACAGGACTACTATCCTGCGCTCAGGCCACGC
>JBDLJI010000005.1:0-21761 GCA_039714455.1 Thermodesulfobacteriota bacterium | reverse complement strand
GAGGCTCGTCATCAAACGTAAAATTATAATGATCCAGATTATGATGGACTCCGACCAAAATGTCCCTGAACAGAACCAGGTCTTTATAAGCAAAACCGACATCCGAATAAAAATCATGCTTGCTGATAAATTCGGTATTGACATGATACCGGAAAGGAAGGGGACAGGACAGTAAATTCAGGCCAAAGGAGACAGATGAATGAGGGTAAATATATTCAGCCGCTTTCAATGAATCTTCGGTGGAGACCCATCTGTATCCCAGAAAAAAATCCCCTTCCGTTTCAAAAACCACAGCAGGCTCTTCCTGGTCGGAATTGACGGCCGCCACACCATCCTGCGGTGGCGGCCGATCTTCTGCCGCCATGCCCGGGGAAACCCCGCAGCCCAGAGCAAGTCCTAAAACAAAGGCATTCAAGACCCAATTCTTTTTATTATATCTCATTGGGTAAACATTCCCTTTCCTGAGGTTGACGGCACGTCGGATCCATGAATACTGGAGTGGCAGTCCGTACATCGTGTATAAAAAGCCCTGGCCCGCTCGATGGGAATACTGCCGCCCTCCTCCGTATTCATTCTATGGCCCTCATGGCACTGGAGACACAAGAAAGGTTCCCGTGCGTTGAGAAGCCTATTGTTAACCGAACCATGCGGACTGTGGCAGTTGAGACAGTTCTCGGCCACATCGGCATGTTCATAAAGGAATGGACCTCTCTTCTCAGCATGACACTGGACACAGGTTTCTTTGACGCTGTCCTGAAACAGATTTTGGCCCGTGAATCCTCCATGGACGTCGTGGCAGTCAACACAGAACACCCTTCCTTCCTTGAGGGGATGATGGCTCGGCAGGGAAAACTCGGCCCGGGAAGCCTGATGGCAGCTGAAACAAAGATTGCTAGCGGCGAGCGGGGTGACTTTTAAATCAGGACCGGCGTGAATATCATGGCAGGGAAAACAGGATACTTCGTTGATTGCATGGGATCCGGCATTCCAGTTATGCAGGTTGAAGGTGGCGTTGGCAGTGTGGCATTTGAGGCAGATGAGCGACTGGGCCGTGGCAGGGAGGCTTTTTAACTCGATCAAGGTTTTAAAATTACATTCTGTCTTGATGCCTTGCCTGGCTTTTTCCTCAACCAGCTCTTTGGTCAGATCCTTGACAGCCAGGCTGCCGGGGCCATGGCAGGATTCACAATCCACCAGGGGCATGCCGGATTCCTTCTTCAGTTGAGCACCCATGGTGCTGGCGTCAAAGTACAGTTTCAGCCGGTCATGTTCATGACAGGCTGCCAGACAGTTTTCGGTACCGACATAATCGGCATAAAGATTGCCGACAATCATTTTTTCATATTCCCGGATCGGCAGAATCGGCTTTGATCCTTTTAAGTCAGCGCATCCACTTATAAACGCAAGTATTACCATTATGAGCAAGAATGATTTATTCATAGGTGTCCCCTGGTAAGCTTATCTTGCCCCCATTACAGCCATTCCGTTCTGAACAAGGCTTTGCGTGCAAGAGGAGACCTTGTGCTTCAAATACGGCCAGGCTGATAGTAATGATGAGAAACTGATTTTTGATTCTCATAAAAAAAGAATGTCCATGCCGAATCACCCCGATTCTGACAGATACTTTTTTTATAATGAATCGTTGCTTGGGCTGTCAACAAAAATGAAAATTAAATATAAGCATCTGCCTTTCCAAACTATTCAAATCATATGATATCTGCACTGTGAATCAAATCAATTCCTCTCCACATATCTGAAATTTTCCGGGTTCCCTGCGCCGAATTTCTAAAAAAAAATTGCACTCCAATAATTCTTTTTATTCAAGTAATTACAGTTAATTATCACGTTTTATTCAGCAATTCACAATTATACGATTAGCATAAATTATTTGATGCAATAATATACTTTTATGCATAATATTATCTTGATATTTGTATGCATTTTTATTAAAATGCCTTGAAAAGTACGCAGCTAAAGGAATATGAATCATACAACTAAAATAACAATGCTGGCAATTTGTACATTTTCCTTAACAGTATTATTAACTATGTACGGTTGCAACATTAATGGTGGAACAACTGGCAATACCTTAAATTCAATATATGAGAGTGATAGAGATAAAGATGGGGTGATTGATGCTGTTTATTACTACACATACGATATCGCCGGAAACGAAATTAAAGTCGAGATAGATTCAGATAATGATGGTGTGGTTGATGAGGTTCGTTGCTACAATATGGAAATAGCTAAAAAATAAGTCGTTTTAACAAATGTCTTCAAATTCTGACTCAACTGCTTCAATCTTAGCCTGGATTTCTTCCCAAGACCGATACAATCGCTTCAGTTTACGATCAAGAGAGTTATATTCCTTGCTGCACTCAGCAAATTTATCCTGCTCCTGATAGAGCTGCGGGTCAGCCATCAACTGCTCCAATTCTTTCTTGCGTGTTTCCAGGTGACTAATCGCCTCTTCAGTCCGGGCCACCTCTTTTTTCAATGGGCTGAGATTTTTGCTTTTTTCCTGCCTGATTCTGGCCTGCTCCTGCCGTGCCGCCTTACCTTTCTGCTTTGCCGGGTGCTCAGTTAGTGTTGCCTTATCTTCTTCTATCCGGCTTGCAGCTTCCCTCTCCTGAAGAGTTTTCAGCTTATTAAGATAATCTTCGATGTTTCCTTCATAAAGGGTGGACTGACCTGCCTTTATCTCCAAAACCCTGCTGACAAAACGGTTCACAAAATGCCTGTTGTGCGACACGATGATTATGGTGCCGTCATATTGCGCCATGGCTTCCTGCAAAATTTCCTGGGAACTCATATCAAGATGATTTGTGGGCTCATCGAGTATAAGCAGATTGGCGGGCTGCACTATCATCTTTGCCAGGGCCAGCCTGCTTTTCTCCCCCCCTGAGAGCACCTGCACTTTCTTGTCCACCTCTTCTCCCCTGAAGAGAAAAGCACCGAGCAGACTCCGTATTTGCGTAATTGTCATGTCCCCAGCAACTGCCGACAGGGTCTGCAGGGCGGTGAAACTCGACTCAAGTTCCTGTGCCTGGTGCTGGCCAAAGTAGGAAATTTTGACATTATGGCCTAACTTCACTTTGCCTTCATCCTGATTTTCCAGTCCCGCAAGGATTCGCATCAGGGTTGACTTACCAGCTCCATTTACACCCACCACCGCCAATTTGTCTCCCCGCTGCAGTTGAAACGAAACATCTTGAAACACCTGTTTGTCTTCGTAGCGCTTCTCCAGAGATTCAATGTCCAGGGCCAGGCGACCGCTTGGGGCTGCCGCTGGGAAACGAAAGGATACTTCCTGCTCAGTTTCCGCCAACTCAAGCCGTTCCATGCGTGACAACTGTTTCAAACGGCTTTGCACCTGTTTAGCCTTTGTTGACTTGGCACGAAACCGCTGAACAAAGCGCATGGTCTGCTTGATCTGGGCCTGCTGATTGGCATAGGCAGCTCTTTCAACCTGCATGCGTATTTCTTTATCGTCAACGTATTTTGAATAATTCCCTTTAAAAACCGTCAACCGCCCCAAACTGATCTCCCAGGTGGTTGTAGTCACCTGGTCCAGAAAAGTCCGATCATGTGAAATAATCACCAGCCCTCCATCATAGGTGAGCAAAAAATTTTCCACCCAGGTCAGAGAATCAAGGTCGAGATGGTTGGTGGGCTCATCAAGGAGGAGCAGGTCGGGCATGGCAAGCAAGAGCTTGGCGAGCATGAGCCGCATAAGCCAACCACCGCTCAGCGTGCTGCTCGGACGGTCAAAATCCTCCACCGAAAACCCCAGCCCCATGAGTACTTTCTCTATCTTGGACTGCACTCTGAAAATATCAATCCTTTCCAGCCGGTACTGCAGTTCACCCTGCTGTTTCAGCAGATTACTGAACTCGGAGTTTTCAGGGTCAACTGCTTCCAACTGTCGGTTAATCTCGTCAAGATCCCGCTGCATGACCAGGGCCTCGGCAAAAGCATTTTCGGCCTCCTGATAAATTGTACGCCCGGAATGCAGCGCAGTGGCCTCCTGGGGCAGGTAAGCCACACTGAACCGTTTAGGCCGCTTTACTACGCCAGGGTCGGTTTCAGAAATGGAACCGATGACCTTCAGCAGGGTTGATTTTCCGGCACCATTAACCCCAACCAGTCCAATACGGTCATTGTCATTGATGCGGGCTGAGACGTTATTAAACAGCAGTTTGTCGCCGTAGATTATTTCAAGGTTGTTAACAGTTAGCATTAGAATGATAGTAATAGTGTCTAGAATTTGATTGAAATGTCAGTGGCCAGCAATCAGCACATAATAAGGTTTCAAGGGGTCAAGAACTTTTAAAACCAAACTCTTTAAAATAGTTCCAGTACCCGGAAAAGCTCTTTCTGCCACCTCACGCAGCTGAACAGCTCGATATTAATACACAAGAATTGAATTTCTTGCCTGATCTTCATCAAAGACCAGTTCAACCCCATTCAACAAACCGAGTCCAGCCAATCTCTTCATGCTGATATTATTAGGGCCGCGAAAGGCGGACTCATCTGCAGCAGCTATGGAGAGACATTTTTTCCCGTTTCGCATCATTTGCCTTAGAAGTTTTCTGGCCTGTTTAAAGAGAGCCCGTGAAATAACAAGCTCTCCAAAAGCCGGATGATAAGGCCCTGCCAGCATCTTCTCCTCCAAATCCCGCGAGGATTGAAGCCCCATGCGCACCACTCTTATATGATGCTGATCAAAAACATTTTTCACTCTGCACGTCAGTGCTATGGCCTTTGACAATGACAACGGCTTGTAAGCGTCTTCCAGGTAAAGTTTCTCAAGGCCGCTTCCTTTTATCACCAGGGTTGGATATATCCTGACAAAATCAGGCGCAAGCGCTGCCACTCTTTTTGCTGTTGCCATAAGCTTGTTTGTACTGTCCCCAGGGAGTCCGCACATAAGCTGGGCGCCAACAGTAAAGCCTTTTTTCTTGAGAAGCTGTATTGCCCTTTCCGATCGTTCAGCCGAGTGCCCCCTTACACTGGCTTCCAGAACATTCAGGTCAAGAGACTGGATGCCAAGTTCAACAATGGACACGGAGTGTTCCTGCAAAAAGGCAACAATATCTGCATCAATATAATCCGGCCGTGTTGAAATCCTGATGGATTTTACCTGTCCAGCATCGATATAGGATATGACCGCACTAAGCAATTCCTTTTGTCTTTGCAGGGGAAGCCCGGTGAAGCTGCCGCCGTAAAAGGCTACCTGCACCTCATTTCTTCCCTCTTTTCTGGGGTGGTCCAGCCATTGTTTTATAGTCTCCCTGACAACCACGGGACTGACCGGTTGGTCTTCCTGCGCTGAATGGCCGGTTATCGTGTGCTGATCACAGAAAATACAGCGATGTGGGCAGCCCTGGTGTGCTATAAAAATTGGAATTACGAGAAGCGACATACTTAACAATCTTATGCTTGCATGAAGATCAGTTTGATTTAGCCCGGGTTTCTCACAAGCCGAGACGCCGGATAGACAAAGTGTAAGGGGGGTGAGCTATACTTTAGTATGCTTACCGCCTTACACTGCAGACTATACGGATGTATCGGCTTGCCTTGCGCGAACAGTTCAGCATATTTTTTCATCTACACCATTCGTAAACACTCTGTACCTGTTAATATCCCGTATACCATCTTCTATGCCCTCAGACTATCACCATTCACTATTGAATGCTGAAATGTTCGTGAGAAATGCGGGCTAGCAGTGATGATTTTTCTTGAGTAGCTCCCACCAGGAATCAACAGTATCAAGGGCTGCTTCCGCTGCTCGCTGCTCAGCCACCTTTTTGCTGCTGCCGGAACCGATACCCAAAACCTCATCCTTGAATCTGACCGACACTGTAAATTCCTTTGCATGGGCCGGCCCCTCTTCTTCATCAAGGTGATACGTTGGGGCCTGGTTAAATTGCTCCTGGAGTTTTTCCTGCAAATGGCTCTTCGCATCATTAACAAGTATTTTTTCCTTCTTTGCAGGGAGCAATGAGGCAAAATGCCTGCTGACAAACTGCAGGGCACTTTCATATCCCCTGTCTAAGTATATCGCTCCGACGAGCGCCTCAAAAGCACTTGCCAGTATTGAGGCTTTTTCCCTGCCATGGGATGCTTCTTCACCTTTGCCAAGCATGAGGAAATTTTCTAGGGTGATAGTCCTGGCCATTTCAGCGAGGGTGGCCTCTTTGACCAATCCGGCACGCATTTTAGTCAATTCCCCTTCCGTCACTCCTGGATACGTTTTAAACAGCATATCGCTGACCGTCAAATCAAGGACAGCGTCGCCTAGAAACTCAAGGGTCTCATTATTCCTGCAGGCATGAATTTTTTCAAAACCAAATGAACTGTGGATGAGTGCCTGCTGCAGAAGAACAGCATCGGCGAATTCATACCCCAGCACCACCCCCAACTCCCGGAGTTTATTCTTATTGTCATGTGTCAATTGCTGAATGGTCTTCATTTTACTTTTTATTGCTCTGCTTAACGTTGAACAATTTCCCCTTGTCAAAAAAATATTTCTATGTTTAAGATGACCGCTCCGTGAAATAATGCTATCATTTCCCAAAAGGCGGCGTAGCCAAGTGGCTAAGGCAGAGGTCTGCAAAACCTTTATTCACCGGTTCAAATCCGGTCGCCGCCTCCATTTTACAACATAAAGGGGTTAGCTATACCAGCTAACCCCTTTTTTTCTTGACCTTACAACTTACCCATACAGGAAACTGTTAAGCGCTTTTTAACCGCATACTGATATCACAGGCAGGAGCCGAGTGGGTAAGAGCCCCAATTGAAATAAAATCAACTCCTGTCTCAGCCACCTCCCTGACATTATCGAGATTGATACCACCCGAGGCTTCCAAAAGTGCCCTACCACCAACAAATTTCACAGCCTCACGCATCATGCCGGGTTTCATGTTATCAAGCATGATAATATCAACGGAGCAGGCAATGCACTCACGCACCTGATCCATACTGGAGGCCTCAACCTCAATTTTCATGGTGTGGGGGACCTTTTCCCGCATTCTGGTGACAGCATTTTTAATGGAGCCGCAGGCCTGTATATGATTATCCTTGATAAGAACCCCGTCAGCCAGGTTAAAACGATGATTGTATCCACCTCCCACCCTGACTGCGTATTTCTCCAGCATGCGTAAACCCGGTGTTGTCTTCCTGGTATCAAGAATCCGAACCGGTAGGGGCTTTACCTTTTCAACAAATAGAGCGGTAAAGGTGGCGATGCCGCAGAGGCGTTGTACAAGATTCAGGGCCACTCTTTCTGCCTTTAAAAGATCCAGCACAGGCCCTTTTGCTATCAACAGCTCATCTCCCGGAGAGGCCTGGGTTTTATCCTTGCATGCGTGGGTAATCTCAATTATCGGATTCTGGGTGGCAAAAACAAGAGGAGCAACGGTTTCAATACCGCATACCATAAAAGAACCCTTGGCTATAAACTCAGCAGTTCCACTCTGCTCCTGTATAATAGTGGCCTCACTGGTGAGGTCGCCGCTGCCGATATCCTCATGCAGAAACTTCCCAATGACCTTTTTTAATACATTTACATCCATAATATATTTAATTCTGAATTCTAAATTCTGAATTTTGAAGCACTAAAGGTGCTTTAAGCGTTCCATACTCTCTTCAATTTTTGCCAGTTTAGCACTCATTGTTTCCTGTTTTTCCTTCTCGCCGGCTACAACCTCTGCAGGAGCATTATCAAGAAATTTACTGTTGCCAAGCTTTCCTTCGACCTTTTTGAGTTGCAGGGAGACCTTGTCCATTGCCCTCTCCAGCTTGGCCAGTTCCTGCTCTACATCCACCAGACCTGCCAGGGGTACAAAAATCTCTATTTCATTAAATATGTAAGAAGCGGCTCCTTTGGGTCGGTCTCCCTCCGCAATAATCTGCAGTTCCTCGACCCTTGTCAGGGCCAGAATCGCCTTGCTGTTTTCCTGTAGAACCGCTCCCTTGGCCTGATCAGGACAGATGACAAAACCCTTGACCTTGGCTGAAGGGTGTATGCCTGTTTCACTCCTAATATTCCGCAGGCCGGTTACCACCCCCATAAAAAGGGCCGATGCATCCTCCGCCTCAGAATTATCCCAGGCTGAAATTTCTTCCGGGAACGGTCCGCTCATTATGCTTGACCGTTCACCGGGCAGCGCGGCCCAGACTTCCTCAGTAACAAACGGGGTGATGGGGTGCAGCAGCTTGATGATTATTTCAAGAACTGTGAATAATACCTGGCGTCCAGTATTTTTTACCTCCTGGTCATCGCCGTACAGGTCGCCTTTGACCCATTCCAGATACCAGTCGCAGAATTCATGCCAGATAAACTGGTAGAGCGCATGGGCAACATCGTTAAAACGATATTCATTCAAACCACGATGCACCTCGGCGATTGTCCTGTTTGTTCGGCTCAATATCCACTGGTGCTCGAGGGCAAGTCCCGAAGGTTCAATTTCCTCAATGGCATACGGCTGACTGTCTCTAATATGCAGGAGAGAAAAACGGACAGCATTCCATATCTTATTGATAAAGTGACGATAGCCCTCAATCCTGTCTTCGGAAAGCCTTATATCACGGCCCTGGGCCGCAAAAGCGATCATGGTAAAACGAAGGGCATCGGTGCCGTACTTGTCCATAACAAGGAGAGGGTCCATGACATTGCCCTTGGATTTGCTCATCTTCCGGCCCTCAGCATCACGAACCAAGGCGTGCAGGTATACATCCTTAAAGGGGATTTCCTTCATGAAGTGCAATCCCATCATCATCATGCGCGCCACCCAGAAGAACAGGATATCAAAACTGGTTATCAATACGGAGGTGGGATAGAAAATTTTCAACTCGTCAGTTTTGTCAGGCCAGCCTAGGGTGGAAAAGGGCCACAGCGCTGAACTGAACCAGGTGTCCAGCACATCTGTCTCCTGGACCAGTTTACTGCCCGCACACTTTGTACATTCTTCAGGGTCAATATTGCTGACGATCAACTCACCGCAATCCTCACAGGTCCAGGCAGGAATCTGGTGCCCCCACCATATCTGGCGCGAGATGCACCAGTCACGAATATTATACATCCAGTCGTAATAGGTGTTTTCCCAGGTTTTGGGATAAATCTTTGTCTGACCTTCCTTCACCGCAGCTATGGCCTTTTCAGCCAAGGGTTTCACCGAGACAAACCACTGTTTGGAAAGACTCGGCTCAACTACTGTTTGACAGCGATAGCAATGGCCAACTCCATGCTGATACTCCTCGACCTTTTCGAGAAGCCCCAGTTTTTCAAGATCCTCTACCACCTTCTTGCGGCAGGCAAAACGATCCATACCTGCATAGTCACCAGCTGCCTCATTCATGGCGCCGCTGTCGTCCATAATCTTGAGAGCAGGCAAATCGTGTCGCCGGGAAATCTCAAAATCATTTAAATCATGGGCCGGTGTAACCTTCAAAGCCCCGGTACCGAACTCCCGCTCAACATGCGCATCAAAAACAATGGGTATAGTCCGATTCACCAACGGCAGGACAACTGCTTTTTCAGGCAGGTTATTGTAACGTTCGTCAGACGGATGAACAGCTACAGCCGTATCTCCCAGCATGGTTTCAGGCCTGGTGGTTGCCACCACGAGATAGCCATCTCCTGTGGTAAACGGATAGCGAATATTATAAAGCTTGCCATCCGTTGGCTCATGTTCCACCTCCAGGTCTGCCAATGCCGTATGGCAACGGGGACACCAGTTGATTATATAATCCCCTTTGTATATCAAGCCTTCGTTATACAGCCTGGTAAAAACTTCACGTACCGCCCGGGATAAGCCTTCATCCATGGTAAACCGTTCCCGGTCCCAATCGCAGGAACAGCCAAGTCGTTTAAGCTGATTTATTATCTGGCCTCCTGACTCCTCTTTCCATTGCCAGACCCGTTCGACAAATTTTTTGCGACCTATATCATGACGGTTGATGCTTTCTGCAGCAAGCTGTCTCTCCACTACGTTCTGGGTAGCAATACCGGCATGGTCAGTTCCAGGTAGCCAAAGTGTATTATACCCCTGCATTCTTTTAAACCGGACCAGGACATCCTGCAGGGTATTATTCAGGGCATGACCGACATGCAGAACTCCGGTAACATTGGGAGGCGGAATGACAATTGAAAAAGATGGCTTGCCATCATCCATAGTTGCCTGGAACTTTTTATGTTTTTCCCAGTATTCGTACCATTTTTTTTCTACAGCAGAAAACTCGTAGGCCTTGGGTAAATCATGGATTGATTCTTTTGTTTCTTCACTATTTTTCATGCGTTCTATTTATTTCCTGTTATTAGCTAAACTTATTGAGTTTCTAGCCCGGGTTTCTCACAAGTCGAGACGCCGGATAGACAAAGTGTAAGGGGGATGAGCTATACTTTAGTATGCTTACCGCCTTACACTGCAGGCTATACGGATGTATCGGCTTGCCTTGTGCGAACAGTTCAGCATATTTTTTCATCTACACCATTCGTAAACACTCTGTTCCTGTTAATATACTGTATACCATCTTCTATGCCCTCAGACTTTCACCATTCACTATAAAATGCTGAAATGTTCGTGAGAAATGCGGGCTAGTTTGTTACATGACGGACCAGGGCTTAGGCAAAAAGATATTCTGATAAAGGTCCAGGGCATATCGATCTGTCATGCCTGCCACGAAATCACATACTGCACGGTGGTCGCCAGCCGTTTGGGGATATGGACCGCTCTGGTCCTTGGGCAATCCTTTTTTAAGAAAGTGCTGATACAACTCTTTTACCACCTTCATCGCCTTGATAAAATCATCATGTACCTTGCTGGTTTCATATACATTCTTATAAAGAAAGGACCGCATTTCTGAAATGGCTGACATGATTTCAGGACTCAAGGTCAATCTTGCCCCGCCTTCTGCGAGGGTAGAGTAAATAAGATCCTTCACCATGGTGTTAATCCTTTCAGAGTTGGTCTTGCCCAATTTTTCATAAACGTGAGCCGGCAGCTGCCCTTCCTTTATAATACCGGCACGCAACCCATCATCCAGGTCATGGTTTACATAGGCTATAATGTCAGCCACCCGCACCACCCTTCCTTCCATGGTCATTGGCAGTTCAGATATATCTTGCGGCAGTATTTCCTTCCTGCCCTTGGAGTGCATGCTGATCCCATCTCGTACCTCAAAATTCAGATTCAGGCCGTTACCCTCATTCTCAAGAATATCTACCACACGAAGACTCTGCTCATAGTGGTGGAACCCACCCGGATGCAATTCATTTAATACTGATTCACCAGCATGTCCGAATGGAGTATGGCCCAGGTCATGTCCCAATGCTATGGCCTCGGTTAAATGGCCGTTCAGTTTCAAAGCGACAGCGACTGTTCTGGCAATCTGGGAAACTTCAAACACATGGGTCAGTCTGGTTCGGTAATGATCCCCGGTTGGTGCCAAAAAAACCTGTGTTTTATATTTTAAGCGGCGAAAGGCCTTGGAGTGGATAATCCTGTCCCTGTCCCGCTGGAAGGCTACCCTGACATCACATTCAGGTTCCGGGCGCAAGCGTCCCCTGCTTTTTTTACTGAGACAGGCGTAAGGAGAAAGGATTTTCTCCTCATTTCCCTCCATCTCTTCCCGAATTGTTCGACCCATATCTAACGCCGGCAATATAAAAAAAATTCTAGCCAAATACCTCAGGCTGTACAGAATGCAGCCATGGGCTATCTTTTAGCATCAGCTGAAAATGAGAACAAGTCTTTTTGCAACTTTATTGTATCAGCCTGGCAATAAAGACTGCGAGATGCTTTACCTGACCATCGCTCTCACCGGCGCCAAGGCCATGCTGCCACCGCAGGAGGCAACCGGAGCATGCAGTCACCACAGTATTTACCGGGAGTGCGCCATAATTCTCCATGAGGTTTCCCCATACCTGCAGGGCCAGGTCTGGATGCGCCACCTGAAAAAGCCCTCCCTGGCCACAACATTGGGGACCACCCGACAATTCCTGCAAATCTATAGCAGGAAACAACTTGAGGAGTTGTCTCGGCTCCTCCGTAATATGCAGCTTGAAGCGCAAATGGCAGGGATCATGATAAAAAACTTTCAAATCAGAAGATTTTTGGGAACTGGTTATTTTTTCACTGCCTGCAGAAAATTTTTTCAGAAAAAAAGAGGAAAATTCCTCTAACCTCTCTGTAAAACCGACAGCCCTTTCCGCCCATTCGGGATCATCGGCAAAAAGCTCCTTATACGTTTTCAGTTGGAAGTAACAGGAAGAACAGGAGGTTAAGATCGGTAGTTCATTATCCTCAAAGGCCCTTATATTTTTCTTTGCCAGGTCCAGCGTTTCATCCGGCCTGCCGGCTGCCATGGCAGCCATACCGCAGCACGTCTGCGCAAGGGGAACAACAGCTTTGCGACCTGTAGTCTCAGCAACCAAATGCTGGGTGGCTTCAGCTATCTCCGGCTGCAGATAGTTAGCAAGACAGCCTGTAAAAAAACTTATGCTCTGCTCCTGCCTGCTTTCCCGCTGCTCATTGTCGTTACCCGACTTTGCTTTTACTTTATCTATATAGCCTTTTGGAGGCAGCTTGAATGGATGCTGCTCAAAACTCTGCAGGCGTAAACGCAGACCGCTGTCTTGCGGCAGCCATTCTCCAAGCAGTGTTCCGGCAGCACTGCCTACCCTGGTTAAGCCTGACAAAAAAGATGGATGGACAAGGGCCTTACGTGACACAAATTTGAGAAACGAAAGCCCTGAAATCCTGGGCAATTCTGCACGAACGCTGGTGACCAGTTCCGGGGTATCAAGACCCCTTGGGCAAGCTTCAAGGCAGGCACCGCACAGCAGACATTGCGAAAAAATTTCGCCGTAATGTGATGAAAACTCTCCCTTTGCTATTTTGGACTTAAGATGTTGTTTGCCACGCGGGGAGTGTATTTCATTACCAGTGGCCAAATACACCGGACATACGGTATTGCAGGTTCCGCATTTAACGCAGAACCTTTCCTCGTTCCCGTCACCGTTCTTCATTTTGTTCTTGTGAACCTATTTATTGCTGCCAGAGCAGATAAGCATTGATAAAAGGCTCCAGGTTACCATCGAGGACGCCATCAACATTACCGACCTCACAGTTTGTCCGATGGTCTTTAACCATTCTATAGGGTTGCAGGACATAGGAACGGATCTGACTGCCCCAGCCTATCTCCTTTTTCTCACCATGTAGTTGTTCCTGCTCCTTGGCCTGAATCTCTTTCTCCCTGTCATAAAGGCGTGCTCGTAACATCTTGAAAGCCATGTCCTTATTTCGATGCTGGGACCGTTCGTTCTGACACTGGGAAACTATACCGGTAGGCAGATGGGTAATTCGCACCGCAGAACTGGTCTTGTTAACGTGCTGTCCCCCGGCGCCACTCGCCCTATACGTATCAATACGCAGATCCTTTTCATCAATATCTATATCGATGTTGTCATCAAGCTCCGGGAAAATAAATACGGACGCAAATGAAGTATGCCTGCGCCCTCCAGTATCAAATGGGGAGATCCGAACCAAACGATGGATACCCATCTCCGAACGCAAATATCCATAGGCGTAATGGCCCTTAACCATCACCGTTACACCTTTTACTCCGGCTTCATCTCCTGGTAGATAATCAAGGATATCTGTCTTGAATTCTTTTTCTTCAGCCCACCGGAGATACATACGCAGCAGCATGTCTACCCAATCCTGGGCTTCTGTTCCTCCTGCTCCTGCATGGATGGTAAGAAGTGCATTGTTCTCATCGTGTTCCCCGGAGAACATGCACTCCACCTCAAAGGTACCTACCCGTTTTTCCAGTGTTTCAAGAGCCTCAGCTACTTCCTTCTCCGCCTCAGCATCCTCTTCGTCAAGGGCCATTTCAAGCAACAGCGAGGCATCTTCCCAGATTGAAAAACAGGACTCCCACGACTCTATCGCATCCTGTATTCCACCTCGTTCTTTCTGTATTTTTTTTGCCCTTGAGGCATCATTCCAAAAACCTTGAGCATTGATCTGCTTTTCTAACTCGGCAAGCTGGTCTTTTTTGTCATCTACATCAAAGATGCTCCTTCAGGACCAGTATACGATCCTTCAAGTCCTGGAGTTTCTGTTTCAGTTCTGCTGACATATGATAAATTCCTCCATAATTATTGTATTATAATCATCTGGATATTGGATGCATCACAACGCTTGCCGCTTTGCTTCTCTCAAAAGGAATGCAAAAGGAAGGCAGGCGATCAAGCATAACAACCCGAAATAATATCCAAAACTGACAAATATCGCTTTTGCCTGCAACAAAGGCACCTCAGCCACAAGGTAATATGGCTGAAAAAGTGGAGAGGGGGCAGCCATTCTGCCCAGCGGATCTATAACCGTACTGACGCCTGTATTAGCTGAACGCGCCATACTTCTCCTGTTTTCTAAAGCCCTGAACACTGTCATGGATAAATGCTGCCACGGTGCGCTTGAACGACCAAACCACGCATCATTAGTTATGTTGACAAGCAGATTCGCGCCGGCGGAAGTCCAATCTCTGGCCAGTTTCGGGAAAATACTCTCAAAACAGATTAATACCCCAATTTGAGCACTCTGGCAAGACAGGGGGCTGACAGGTTTGCCGGCACTGAAATTTCCAATATTTTCGACCAGGGGGCCGGGAAGAGGCAAATAGTTGCTGAGCGGAATATATTCACCAAAAGGCACAAGGTGCTGCTTGTCATATCTTCCGCCAATTTCTCCCTCAGGAGTGAAAAGATAGGCGCTGTTATAAGCGAGAACTTCCCTTCTTGTCTGCTGCGATTTCTTGATACCTGCTTTTTTATAAAAGGGCGCGCCGGACAGCAGCCAGATTTTTTCTTTTGTGATCAATTGTTTTTTTAAGTTATTAAAATAAGGGTTATCGCTGATTAAAAAAGGAAGTGCTGTCTCCGGCCACACAAGAAGAGCTGGGGCTTCATCCCCTTGCTCTAAGGCCTGCTCCGAAAGTTCAGTATATATCTCAATTGTCTTCAAACGCATGGCAGGAGACCATTTCTGATCCTGTTCGATATTGCCCTGAACTAAAGCAATTTTCATTTTTGGACTGCTTTCAATCTCCTCTGAAATCTGACGATAACGCAGAAGATTATAGGCCATAACTATCAACATAATACATAGGGCAGGCAGAACAGCGTGGAACCACGCTTTTCGGATTCTTAATGTCATCAAAACTGACAGTGAGGATTGGACAACAGCCCTATTGTCACGCCAAAGAACAAAAAGTAATGCCGTGACGCTGTTAACCAGCACAATATGGAAAGTGACGCCGAAATGACCTGCCACATCAGCGGTCTGTATCAGGAGCAGGGCCTTGTATTGAGAATAAGCCAGGTCCTGCCACGGAAAACCTGAAAAAAGAAAAGAGCGGATAAAATCAAGACCGACCCACAGAAGTGGCCCGACCCAAACCACCAATACCTCCTTCTGCCTCCACACCCTGTTTATAAGGGCACAAAACAGGGCCAGGTAGCTGCTCATGTACAAGGCAAGAAGCAGCAAGGCAGGCACCGAGACCCACCAGGGAAGATTACCATACCTGCCAAGGACAATGATAATCCAGTAAAGCAAAGAGACATAATGGATCATCCCGGCCAGTAACCCCAATCGGGCTGCCCTCCCAGGACTAACATTTCTAATGGCCAACAGCAGAGGCACCAAAGCAACCCAGGCCAAAGGCCAGAACCCGGCGGCTCCTGGAAAAGACAGAAATAGCAGAAAACCTGTTCCAAGGGCAAGCCAGACAGGAAGGAAGTTGCCGCTCTTTCTCCCCTCAGCTTTCACACTAACTTCCCCATATCATTTTCTATGGATTTTAACTGTTTTGATATGACGCTTGGTGGCAGAAATGACTTGAAATACAAGGGCGTCAATCTCCACAGTTTCCCCAGCCTTGGGCAGATGCTCAAGTTGATGGATTATGAAGCCCCCCACTGACTCATATGGGCCGTCAGGTAGTTCTATATCAAAAAAAGACTCCACCTCTTCGATATCCTCTTTGGCATATATTACAAGGCTGCCATCCTGAAGTACACGCCACTGAGGCTCATCCTTGTCGTATTCATCATCAATTTCACCGACAATTTCTTCCAGGACATCTTCCAGGGTAATCAAACCCCGGATACCACCAAATTCATCCGTGACAATGGCCATGTGGTTTTTCTTGGCCTGAAATGCTCTCAGCAAATCAACTATCCGCATGGTCCCAGGGACCAGGTAAGGTGGCTTGATAAGTTCTCTGATATCCGGACAGTTCTGGGGTGCATCAACACAAACCAGAAGATCTTTGGCATTCAATACGCCGATAATGTTATCCGGTGACTCAGAGTAAACAGGGATCCTGGTAAATCCTTCCTTGATAATGAGCTTCAACACGTCTGGAATTTCAGTCTGTATATCTGCACAGACCATTTCCGGCCGCGGCGTCATAATTTCATGGATAAGGGTATCCCTGAACTCAAAAATAGAGTTGATCATCTGCCCTTCCTGGGGGGTGATCAAGCCATGTTCTTCACCTTCTTCCAGTAGTTCCTGAATTTCCATTTCCAGATCCTCAGTGGTATCTGGAGAACGGCCCAATCTCAGGATATCCAGAAAACGGCTTATTATATTTTTATTGGGCTGCGAGTCGCTTGGATCGGATGGTGAGTCCTGGTCTTTTTCCATGCAGATTTTATCTGTAAATAAGATGAATATTTTATTGAAGTAAAAATTCAATTTCAATTAAATGTTTTTCAGCATGGGTAGGGAAAAAATGGCATAAAGTCAAGAAAAAAATTGACTGTTGGCGCCAAAACAAGTAAAGAGGCTTTTTAAAAATTTCCAAAAGGGGATGAATGTGTGTAAGAACTATTCATCCCCTTTTTTGTATTGATACATTCGTAGATAAGCACCCTTGCAGGGCATAAATGCAAGATCGACAAAACAGGAATTAAATATAATTCACTTTAACAATTGTATCTGCCTAGTTATAATTATAGTATCGCTTGTCGTACATGGCTCAATTTGGCTGATATTTCTTGTTAATAACATGAACAGAACAGGACTACCGTGAAAGGAAAGATCCTCATAGCAAATAGAGGCGAAATCGCTATTCGAATTATGCAGGCCTGCAAGGACCTCGGGCTGGACTATGTTGTGGTTTATACAGCAGCAGACGAGGACTCAGAGCATGTCCGCCAAAACCGTGACAGTAAAGGCCGTAACAAGAGAGCCTGGCAGATTACCAGCTATACGGATCCCAATGATATTTTAGCTGTAGCAGACCATACAGACTGTACAGCGATTCATCCTGGATATGGCTTTTTTTCGGAAGATTTTCGTTTTGCTAGACGGGTGACCGTACGGGACCGGCCACTGACCTTTATCGGCCCCAACTGGCAGGTCATCAAAAGTCTGGGCGATAAGATCAACACGAAGAAGGTGGCGAAATCTCTCTCCATTCCTGTCATCCCTGGCACTGACAGCCCTATTTATAATGAAATGGAAGCTGAAGAAATTGCCGACAATTTGCTGGATGATCAAAAAAGCCATAACATAAAAAACCCTTCCATACTTGTGAAAGCCGCAGCCGGCGGCGGCGGTATGGGTATTGAAGAGGTTAGCGAAATTGAACAGTTTCGCAGGGTATACCGCCAGGTGCAGAACTATGCCAAGAGGCAGTTTGGTGATGCCGGTGTTTTGATTGAACAATGTTTGCGGGACTACAACCACCTTGAAGTGCAGCTGCTCTGCAGCCGTCAAGGGGAAAGACTTCATTTCGGGACCCGAAACTGCACCATCCAGAGTACGGGACGCCAGAAACGTGTTGAGGCATCTCCAGGATTTGATGATTCATGTTTTGCCTATGATTTTGACAGCAATGAAGTACTTGACCGAATTGTGCAGTATTCCTTAAAACTGGCCTCCCATGTACGATATGACAATGTTGGCACCTGGGAATGGATTGTTGCCCAGAACGGCCAACCTTATTTGCTTGAAGTAAATACCAGAATACAGGTGGAAAATGATATTTCCGCCCGTATAAGTTATATTAACGGCAAGCACCCCAACCTGATCAGGGAGCAGATACGAATTGCCCTGGGTGACCGTATTGGTTTTTCCCAGAATGCCATAAAATTTAACGGCGCAAGCATTGAACTTCGCATCGTTGCCGAAGATACCAGGCGAGGATTTGCCCCGTGGATAGGCACAATTGAAAAATTCAACTTTCCACAGCATGAATGGGCTACAGTCTATACCCATGTTCCCTTTGACAGGCCATATATGATACCAAGTGACTTTGACCCGAATCTTGCCTTGGTCGTTCTCTGGGGAGACTCAATACAGGAGACAAAGGAAAGGGCGAGCCAGTTTCTGAATGAAACAGTCATTGAGGGCAAAAACAACAAGAATGAGCCTATCATCACAAATATGGAATATTTGCACAATAACCTTGACCGGTTGCTCACTTTCTAAACTAGGAAAAAATTTATCTGTGGTAAATACAGAAATAATCCCCGGATAATCTAACCAGACCTATCAATATGGACGATCTCCGTAAAAGACTTCATAAAACTGAAGAGCGGCTTAATTACCTTATTCGTGTAAAGGACAGCTCTACCTGGGGTAATCTGTCAGGATTTCAGGAAAAATATAATCATTTGAAGGATTCTTTTTATGATTATGAGGAAGAAGAGCTGGATGGCAAGATCCATGAACTGGAAGATGCTCTCTCCTTCATTGAAGAACGCTGTGAGGAGAACCTCAGTTCCATGGAGCGGGTACGCATAGTCCGAAGTCCGCTGCGTTTCACTCTCAAGGATATACTGGAAAACATCTATGAGGACTTTACCGAGTTAAGCGGCGAGGAAGATGCCAATATCGACCCTTCCATGGTAACTGCCAAGGCCCATATTGTGAGGAGGATCAAGAATAAGATTTACTCACAGCCTGTTATGGTGATAGGCCAGGAAAAAGGTCATGGCGAAGAATACAGAAACGGCGGCTCCTGCAAGCCCTGGGGAAATGAAAAAGCCCTGAGATATATGAAGGTGGCTGAAACTGAAGGAATCCCCATTCACTTCTACATATTCACACCCGGTTCATTTCCAGTAGAGGACTATCCTGGAGCTGCTCAACAGATTGCACGAAATCTTTACGCACTGACAAAACTCAAGGTGCCGATGATTTCAGTTATCTCTGAAGGGGGCTCTGGCGGTGCTGAGGCTGTAGGACTTTCCGACTTTCGCCTCATGTTCTCCCATGGCTATTATTCCGTTATCTCTCCAGAGGGTGCGGCTGCAATTGAAGGAAAAATCAGGGAAGGCATGAATGTGCCACCCGAACTTATCGATGCCTGTGCCGAACGTCTGAAAATTACCGCCGAAGATAACCTGAGACTCGGCACAATTGATCGTATTATCGAGGAGCCCATTCTGGGGGCAAGACGTGACGATTTCACCTTTTTCAAACAACTCCGATCTGAAATAATCCGTGCCACGGATGAGGTGGTATTAAAAACCAAGAGCTTCAGAGCTTTCAGGGCCTACGAAGTAAAACTGAAAAAGGCGGAAGAATCTGCTACTGAAGAACCGGAAATCAACATTTCCTGGGATCTCAACAAAGATGAAATAAAGCGTCTGGTAAGCAATCGTTCCAAAAAGTACAGAAATATGGCGATCAATTATTTTGGCGGTCAGCCAACCTCCTCAGAGGCTATTTACAGGAGAACGCGAAACATTCTCTTCAGGCTTTATTACAGTTTCCGCTATGACTTGCTGCGAAACCAGCAGAAACAGGTGGAAAAGGTAATTAAAGATGTCTCGGGTGAAGGCTCAGTCCTTTTAAAAAGAATTTCTGCGCCAATAACAACTGCTTACAATTTTATAAGCCGAAAACCGGAAGCAAAAAAAGTCAGAGTAGCTATTGAACGTCCAAGTGTACCGGAAGAATTTGATATATGGGACATCTATACAAGTCCGCTGGCCAATGAAGACCGTACCATAAGCTGCCCAAACGCCTCCAAGTATAGCTGCAAGGATCTCTGGGTCCCCGACCTGTACGGCGAATTCTGCGGAGTTTGTGAAAACTGCGGGCATCATTTCCCCCTGGAGTACGACTGGTATCTGAAACACCTTTTTGACCCTGATTCAATAAAGGTTTTTAATTCCGAGATCCGTTCACTTAACCCTTTAAACTATCCGGGCTTTGAAGACCGTTTGAACCTGGATCGGGCCAAAACAGGACGTAACAGTGCCAATATTACTTTTTACGCCAAGGTCATGGACGTGGATATAGTGACAACCATGCTCTACAGTGATTTCCGTAATGGAACTGTTGGCGCTGCCGAAGGGGAGAAATTTGTCAGGGCCTGCGAAAAAGCCCGGCTGAAACGAAGACCTCTCCTTGCCTATGTTCATACTACAGGAGGCATCCGCATCCATGAAGGAACACTTGGTGTTATCCAGATGCCCAAATGCACAATGGCTGTCCGTGAGTATATAGACTCCGGAGGTCTCTACATAGTCGTCTATGACAACAATTCCTATGCCGGACCCGTTGCCAGTTTTCTGGGCTGCTCCCCCTATCAGTTTGCCATTCGTTCGAGCCGCGTCGGTTTTGCCGGCAGCAGGGTTATCCGGGAGACCACCGGTGAAGATGTGCCGCCGGATTACCATAGTTGCAGGAATGCACTTAAGCGCGGCCACATTCAAGGTATCTGGGACCGCAGGGAATTCAAAAAGAACCTGTACAAGGCGTTGCTGACCATGGGTGGAAGAAACCTTTACTACCGTTAGCCCGCATTTCTCACGAACATTTCAGCATTCAATAGTAAATGGTGATAGTCTGAGGGCATAGAGAATGGTATACAGGATATTAACAGGAACAGAGTGTTTACGAATGGTGTAGATGAAAAAATATGCTGAAATGTTCGCACAAGGCAAGCCGATACATCCGTATAGACTGCAGTGTAAGCCGGTAAGCATACTAAAGTATAGTTCAACCCTCTTACACTTTGTCTATACGGCGTCTCGACTTGTGAGAAACCCGGGTTACTAAGTCAGTGGATGATCAGATCAATATAAAGTGAACCAGAAATAATGTACGACGAAATCAACTTTGATGAAATAATCGGCAAATACCGCTCCGATCCTTATGAATATGAGGATATACTGACACCCCACACCGGCCGGGTGAAATTCAAGGTCAATGAAGGGGATACGGTAGACAGCCCAAGCGGCAAATGGCTTCATCATCCAGGAACACTATTATATATACTGAACCGGGAAAATAATCCTAAACCCATGCATTCACACACTAATGGGGAAGTTTCTTCTCTACAGGAAAAGCTGGAAGGTCATTTTGTTGAGGCAGGAGAAAAGCTCATGACCATCAAGCACCCTTTGAAAAAAAAGGAAATTATTGAGTCCATTCTGCAAAATGTGCTTTACCTGTTTCCTGCCCCTGAAAAGGCAAAGTATTTCTTCTCGCTGGATATTCAGGCACGCCTTGATAAACAGGGGGGAAAAGCAGTCTATGTAGAACCCGGCGAGGAGATTATCACCATGTCCCTCATGAAGAGAGACACTCCCATTTATTATACCGGTGAAGCAGGGATCATCCATTCTGTGTATTTCAAACCCGGAGTCAGTGTGGACCAGGGAGAACCACTGATAGGGGTTTGCGCCAAGGAAAAACTGCCCTTAATCCAAAAGATTATTACGC
>JBDLJI010000004.1:0-23594 GCA_039714455.1 Thermodesulfobacteriota bacterium | reverse complement strand
CACCCATTAAGGCTGAACACAGCATTTCACATCAAAACTGGGTTGAAGCTGCTCAGGTAAGTGCAGCTTTTTCTATCAGCCATGACGGAAGTTCCATCTGAAAGCCAGGATGCTCCCTCGGAGAGCCTGTCTTCAGTCATCTCCCCTGACCCGAAAGTTGACCAGAAGTGGGCCAGGCAACAATGGACGTCGGCTGAGTTGGGGGACAAACGGCGCACCAGGCGAGCCGTGTTGATGGGTGAAAGGATGGCGCTCAACCCTGGCGGTTCTATCCCAGAACAAATGGGGTCGTGGGCATCTTGCCGATATAAAGACTAAGCATTTTGTTGAGATCATGAAGAAGCTTAACATCGAAAACGGGTTGATTGTAATTCCTGGAAAAAATGAGAACCTGGAAAAATCCTCCCGCAACGTACAAGGTTATAAAGTGATTCAGGCTGACGGTCTTAATGTCTATGATATACTGCTGCATCGCCGGCTTGTTTTGCTGCAGCCATGCCTGGGTCAGCTGGAAGAGAGGTTGTTGTCATGAATAAATACAGTGTAATCAAGGGCCCCTGCCTTACTGAAAAGGGAGATCAACTGCAGGAGAATTACGGCAAGGCAGTGATCAAGGTGGACATGAAAGCCAACAAGGTTGAGATCAAGGAAGCGGTTGAACAGGTCTTCAATGTCAAGGTTGCCAATGTCAGGACCGTAAAAGTCAGGGGCAAACAGAAAAGAGTTGGAAAGTACATGGGCCGCACTCCTGATTGGAAAAAGGCTTATATAACTCTGAAAGAAGGGAAAATTAATTTTCTGGAAGAGTTATAGAGGATTCTGGGTTAAGTGAGACATCGAACCGGGTTGGTAACGGTAAGAACGCTTCCGGAGCCAACTTGGCAAACAGCCCCAGCCATGGGGTGGGAATTACAGCAGTTGAAAATTATCGGGGTTTGAAATGGCTATTAAAACATATAAACCAACATCACCAGGGAAACGGAACCACGTTTCCATTATTAATCCTGAGCTTTCCAAGGGGAGACCTGAGAAAAGTCTGGTTAGGAAATTAAATAATTCCGGTGGCAGAAACAATAATGGCCGCATAACCTCCCGTCATATTGGGGGGGGGCATAAAAGAAAGTACAGGGTCATTGACTTTAAGAGGAACAAGGTTGATATTCCGGCTAAGGTTGCTGCCATTGAATATGATCCAAACCGCTCTGCCAATATTGCTCTGCTTTTTTACTCTGACGGTGAAAAAAGGTATATCCTGTCGCCGGCCGGCATAAAAGTTGGTGATACGATTGAGGCAGGGGATAATGTGGATATCAAAGCCGGCAATTGCCTGGCCATGGGCAGTATCCCACTGGGTACAATTATCCATAATGTTGAAATGAAAATAGGCAAGGGTGCACAGATGGTGAGAAGTGCCGGTGCATCAGCCCAGTTGATGGCAAAAGAGGGCGACTATGTTCTGGTAAAATTGCCATCCGGCGAGGTTCGCCGTTTTCATAAAAAATGCCGGGCGTGTATTGGACAGATCGGCAATGCTGAGCATGAAAGTCAGAAGTTGGGGAAAGCAGGTCGTGCTCGTTGGATGGGCAAACGCCCGCATGTGCGTGGTGTGGCCATGAATCCGGTTGATCATCCAATGGGCGGCGGTGAAGGCAAGAGTTCCGGTGGGCGGCATCCATGTACACCATGGGGTATGCCAACCAAGGGTTATAAGACAAGAGGGCGGAAACCCTCTGATAGGGATATTGTTAAAAAGAGGTCATAAGACTGTTTTAGGGGGTAAAAAAAGTGGCTCGTTCTGTGAAAAAAGGTCCATTTATTGATGACCATCTCATGAGAAAAGTACTGCAGGCCAGGGAGACCCAATCAAGGAAGGTCATTAAAACCTGGTCAAGACGGTCTGACATCATTCCTGACATGGTGGGAATGACCTTTGCAGTGCATAATGGCAAGAAATTTATTCCGGTGTTTGTTACCGAAAATATGGTTGGCCATAAATTGGGTGAATTCTCTCCGACCAGGACTTTTTATAGTCATGCCGGTGACAGGAAAGTGAAGAAATAAAGTCATAGCTGACCAGGGATTAGGATCGTTATAATCTGGTTAAGTTCAGGAAGTTAAAAAGTTTAGTAAGAGACAAAAGGAGTTTACGCCATGGAAGCAAAGGCGGTTGCTCGGTTTATTAGGATATCACCACAGAAAGCCCGTTTAGTTGCTGACGTTGTCAGAGGGCTTGAGGCAGACAAGGCAATAACCACACTGCGTTTTATGCCCAAAAAAGGTGCGCAGATTATCCGGAAAGTTATTGAGTCGGCGGTGGCAAATGCAAGTCAGAGCCAGGAAATTGATGTCGATACCTTGTATGTCAAGAAAATTTATATTGATGGCGGGCCAACTCTGAAAAGAATCAGGCCTCGTGCCATGGGGCGTGCAAACAGGATATTGAAAAGGACAAGCCATATTACGGTTGTTTTGGATGAGCAGTAATCGGTACACGCTGTTTCGTGCAGGCATGGTTATTAAATAACGATAGAGTAAATGGAGGAAGATTTTGGGTCAAAAAGTTAATCCTATTGGTTTGCGGCTCAACATTACAAGGAGTTGGGAGTCTACCTGGTATGCTGACAAAGAATATGCCAAGTATCTTTTGGAAGACCAGTCAATAAAGAAATATCTGAAGAAGAGGCTCTTCCATGCCGGTATTGCGAGAATAAACGTGGAAAGAACCGGTGAGAAATTAAGGGTGAAGCTCCACACCGCAAGACCTGGAATTATTATCGGAAAAAAAGGCGTTGAGATTGAGGCCTTGAAGCAGGATCTCGATAAGCTGACCAACAGGGAATCCGTTATCGACATCCAGGAAGTGAGAAGGCCTGAGGCGGACGCACAGCTGGTTGCAGAAAATGTTGCCATGCAGTTGGAACGACGTGTAGCTTTCCGCCGTGCCATGAAAAAGGCTGTCAACACTGCTTTACGTTTTGGTGTCAAGGGTATAAAGATTTCCTGTTCTGGTCGTTTGGGCGGCGCTGAGATGGCCAGGAGAGAATGGTATCGTGAAGGAAGGGTGCCGCTGCATACACTTCGTGCTGATATTGATTACGGCCTGGCAGAGGCCAAGACTACCTATGGCATAATAGGTGTAAAGGTCTGGATCTTCAAAGGCGAAGTCCTTGATGTAATGGAAGAGGAATAAGAGCTCAGACAATGTATTAACCGGCAGGAAATATAATCTGCTGTAAATCGAGGAATATCGATGTTAAGTCCGAAAAAAGTCAAATATAGAAAACAAATGAAGGGCAACATGCGTGGCACTGCCTATCGGGGGTCTACCATCAATTTTGGTGAGTATGCCTTGAAAGCTACGGAATGCGGACGCATGACCGCCCAGCAGATTGAAGCTGCCCGTATCACCATCAGCAGGACTGTAAAGCGTGGTGGTAAGATGTGGATCAGGGTTTTCCCGGATAAGCCTTTGACCAAGAAACCGGCTGAAACCAGGATGGGAAAAGGTAAAGGCAGCCCGGAGCAGTGGGTAGCACCCATCAAGCCTGGACGCATTCTTTATGAGTTGACAGGAGTTGACGAAGAGTTGGCAATCAAGGCACTGAGGTTGGCAGGCAATAAACTGCCTTTTGCTACCAAAGTGATCTCAAGGAGTACAACATTATGAAAGCAAAGGAACTTCGCAAAAAACTAGGCGAAATGAGCGAAGAGGAACTCATGGCAAAAGAGAGTGACCTGCGTGAGGATTATTTTAAACTGAAGTTTCAGCACGGGGTTGGTCAGCTGGAGAATACCGGCAGACTCAATCAGGTGCGTAAGGATATTGCCCGTGTTATGACGGCAAAGAATGTAAAGAAATCGGTGTAGTTAGAGGTATAAGCCTTCTCCAGAATAATTTATGGAAAATGACAGATGAGTGATACAAAAATAGCACGTAAAACGAAAATCGGTTCAGTGATCAGCAATAAAATGGACAAAAGCGTTGTGGTTCAGGTTGATCGGCGAATTCGTCACAAACTGTATGGCAAGTATATGAGCAGGCGGGTTAAGTATATGGCTGACGACCCCAATAATGTCTGCAATATAGGCGATGTTGTTTTGATTGAGGAGTGCCGGCCATTAAGCAAAAACAAGAGATGGCGGGTACGTTCTGTTGTGGAGCAGGCCGTCTGATTCATATAGAAGACGGCAAGGACTGGTTTGGCAAAAATTGAGGCTGCAGCAAGGCGGCTGGAAATAAAACAGGTGCACAACCCACTGGTTGTTTGGTGATACTATGATACAGACAGAAACAGTACTTAATGTGGCTGATAACTCGGGAGCAAAAAAGGTGCTTTGCATCAGGGTGCTTGGCGGGACACGCCGTCGTTATGCAGGGATCGGCGATATCATCGTGGTTACTGTCAAGGAAGCAATTCCGCATTCCAAAGTGAAAAAGGGGGATGTGATGCGGGCCGTGGTAGTAAGGACTGCCAAGGAGTTAAAACGCTGGGATGATACCTCCGTTAAATTTGATGAAAACGGTGCAGTGTTGCTCAGCGGTAGTGGTGATCCGATCGGTACCCGTATTTTCGGCCCTGTTGCAAGAGAACTTCGTGCTCTTGGATTTATGAAGATTATTTCCTTGGCCCCTGAAGTTTTATAATTGAGAGAATAATGATGAGCCGGCCGGAATTAAGGCGGGAGGCGGATATTATGCAGCATGGAAAGAATTTTTTGAAAGTAAATGATCAGGTTGAGGTTATTACAGGCAAGGATAAAGGCCGTGTCGGTAAAATTCTCAAGATTGACAAGAAAAGTGACAGGGCATTGGTGGAACGTATCAATATGATTAAGCGTCATACCAAAGCTAGAGCTGACGGCCAGGAAGGCCAAATTATTGAAAAGGAAGCGCCAATTCATGTTTCGAATTTGATGCTGGTATGTCCGAAGTGCACAAATACAGCTCGCCTGGCCAATAAAACTCTTGATGATGGCTCAAAGGTGCGGATCTGTAAAAAGTGTTCTGAGAGCGTTGAGCCCAGTAAGAAGAAGTAAGAAAGAGAGCGCGGTAACCGGAGGCTATTTTAATGTCTACAATAAATGAATATTATCAGAAAGAATGTGTTCCTCAGCTCATGGAGGAATTCGGCTACAAGAACATCATGGAAGTGCCTAAACTGGGCAAGATTGTTCTGAACATGGGTTTGGGTGAGGGAGTACAGAATCCTAAATCTGTTGATCTGGCAGCTCAGGAATTAACTCTCATAGCCGGCCAGAAAGCAGTTATCACCAAGGCAAAGAAATCCATTGCGACCTTTAAGCTGCGCCAGGGAATGCCAATTGGCTGTCGGGTCACGCTGCGCAAGGAACGTATGTGGGATTTCTTCAGCAAACTGGTGCATATTGCCATACCCAGAGTTAGAGATTTCCGTGGTCTGTCGCCGAAGATGTTTGATGGTCGCGGCAATTTTGCCATGGGCATTAAGGAACAGATCATTTTCCCTGAGATCGATTATGACAAGATTGAAAAAATCAGGGGTTTGAATGTGGTAATTACAACAACTGCCAAAACAGATGAGGAAGGTAGACAGTTGTTACACCTTTTAGGGATGCCGTTCAGAAAATAATTTGAAAACGGATATTGAGATAAAGTTTCCCGATTATCTTATTAAAAATTACAGCCAAGGGAGGACGGTTTGGCTAAGAAATCATTAATAGCAAAGAGTAAGCGGCAACCAAAATTTCAAGTTCGAGCGTACAATCGATGTCCGCTTTGCGGCAGGCCTCGCGCTTTTATAAGGAAGTTTGGAATTTGCCGTTTGTGCTTCAGAAGTCTGGCTTCTCGCGGCGAGATTACTGGAGTAATCAAGTCAAGCTGGTAATGTTGACCATAGAACACGGGGTGCTCCTAAGGAGTGATTACCTGCTGATTCTATGTGATGCAATAAATGAAACTGGAAAATTATTGGTAAGGAGAGCAGGCTAAATGTCTATGAGCGATCCCCTGGCAGATTTTCTGACCAGGATAAGAAATGCTGGAATGGTTCGATATGAAACAGTGGATGTTCCCATGTCCAACCTGAAAGTTGATGTGGCTAAGGTTCTGCGTGAAGAAGGCTATATCAAGGACTATCAAATTATTGAGGATAGCAAGCAGGGCATCCTGAGAATTGAGCTGAAATATGGCCCAAACGATGAACTGGTTATCAGCGGAATACGCAGGGTAAGTAAGCCCGGCTTGAGGCAATATGTAAAGGCTGATGATATCCCGAAGGTCCTGAGTGGCCTGGGGATATCTATTCTTTCGACCTCCAAGGGTGTCATGACCGACCGTGAAGCACGGCGGTTGCGTATCGGAGGAGAGATTCTTTGCGAAGCCTGGTAAAAGAGACGATCATAGGCGGTAAGAGGAGGATTGCATGTCCAGAATAGGAAACAAACCGATCCCGTTGCCAAGCGGGGTCAAGGTTGATATACAGGCATCAAAGGTTGTTGTCACCGGGCCAAAGGGAAAACTTGACCGGGAGATCAGGCCTGAAGTCTCAATAAAAGAGGAAGACGGAAACCTCGTGTTTGAGACCATTGATGAGAGCAAAAAGAGCATGGCCATGAAAGGTCTGACTCGGTCGCTGGTTAACAATATGGTAGTAGGCGTGGGCACCGGTTTCCAGAAAAAATTAATCGTTGAAGGGGTTGGATATCGAATGGCTGTCAAAGGCTCCTCCCTTACTCTTAATGTGGGGTACTCCAATCCGGTCAACTTCAAACTGCCCGCAGGAGTTACGGCAACCATGGTGGATAAGGCAAACATTGTCATGCTTGAGTCCATTGACAAGGAATTACTGGGCTTGACAGCTGCTAGAGTACGTGAAGTCAGGAAGCCTGAGCCCTATAAGGGGAAAGGCATCCGGTACGAAAGTGAGCACATCGTTCGCAAGGTCGGTAAGTCGGCAGCTAAGGCATAAAACTTCATGTAAATCAATTTTGTGTGCTGTAAAAGATTCAAGTCATAACTAAGATAGCAGGTAAAGAGAAATGGCAAAGACAAATCCTAAAGTCGTAGCGAGAATAAAACGTATTAAGCGTATTAGGAAGAAGATAACAGGTACCTCAGATAAACCGCGTATGCGTGTTTATAAAAGTGCCAAACATTTTTATGCCCAGGTCATTGACGACAGCAAGGGGCATACCCTGGTTTCCATGTCTTCATTGGATAAATCTATCGGGAGCGAGGATATCAAGGGAAAATGTGCCTTGGCAAACAAGGTAGGTATGCTTCTGGCAGAAAAGGCAAAATCTGCCGGTATTGAAAATGTAGTGCTTGATCGCGGTGGTTATATCTACCACGGCAGGGTCAAGGCCTTTTCTGAAGGTGCCAGGAAAGGTGGTTTGGTTTTCTAGTAAAATAGAATTAAATTGCAAATATGTTGAGCAGTTTTTATTGCCATAAAATTATTTGAATTGGGAGATACGTTTTGGCGGAATATAAAAGGTCAAAAGATGACTCTGCATCAGAGTTGATTGAAAAGATCGTCTTTATCAACAGAGTGGCAAAGGTTGTAAAGGGTGGCCGGCGTTTTAGCTTTAGCGCCATCGTGGTTATCGGTGACGGCAAAGGCAAGGTCGGCTACGGTCTTGGTAAAGCCAATCAGGTGCCTGAGGCTATACGAAAAGGTGTTGAACGGGCCCGCAAGGATATGCAACCGGTGTCTCTAACTGCAGCTTCCATTCCCCATCAGATTATTGGAAAATACGGAGCTGGATCGGTACTGTTGAAACCGGCTTCTGAAGGTACCGGAGTTATTGCCGGTGGTGGGGTTAGGGCAGTTCTTGAAGCAGCAGGTGTCCAGAATGTCCTGACGAAATGCCTTGGTTCCCACAATCCTCATAACCTGGTGAAGGCTACTCTCGATGGTTTGAGGAAGTTAAGAAGTGCAGAACGCATTGCAGCTCTCAGGGGTATTTCTGCTGAGGAGCTATCCGTATAATTGCCGACTGGCACAATATAAACAAATAAATCTGAAGTAGGTAATAATATGGCTGGAACAGTAAAGGTTACCTTAACCAAAAGCAAGATTGGCAGCACCCGGAAGATACGCGCTACATTGGTCGGCTTGGGGCTCACTAGAAGAGAAAAGACTGTAGTCCGCAAGGATACACCTGAGATCAGGGGGATGCTGCGTAAAGTAGAACACCTGGTCACGGTTGAGGAGGAATAATAAAATGTTGACCCTAGGTAATTTATCTCCCAACAAGGGAGCCAACAGGGAAAGAAAAAGAGTGGGACGCGGTCAAGGTTCAGGGCGCGGCAGAACAGCTACCCGCGGCCATAAAGGCGCAAAGTCGAGGTCAGGATACGGCACCAGGCCGGGGTTTGAGGGAGGCCAGATGCCCCTGCAGAGAAGGCTGCCCAAACGTGGGTTCAACAATATCTTCCGCAAGGAATTTACCATTGTCCATGTCAGCGACCTCGAAGTTTTTGAACCTGGCAGTCGTGTTGACCGTGAAGCTCTGATCCAGGTGGGCTTGATAGACAAACGCACTACTCTGGTTAAAGTGTTGGCCAATGGTGAACTGAGTAAATCATTGACAGTGGCTGTTGATAAGATCAGCCAGGGGGCCAAAACGAAGATTGAAGCTGCAGGCGGCACGGTCGAGGGTTAAAGAGTATGCTCGGAGGAATTAAAAATACTGCGTCTTTACCTGAGCTGCGCCGAAGGTTGATCTTTACCTTTTTGATGCTCGCGGTTTACAGGATCGGTGTGCAAATACCTACACCGGGTATTAACGGAGAGGCCCTGGCAGCATTTTTTGAAAAGAATGCCGGGACCCTGTTCGGCATGTTCAACATGTTTTCCGGTGGGGCGCTGGAGAATTTCTCCATTTTTGCCTTGGGAATCATGCCGTATATCAGTGCTTCAATTATCATACAGCTTCTGACGGTTGTTATTCCGCAACTGGAGGCCCTGTCAAAGGAAGGAGAATCAGGCCGCCACCAGATAACGAAATATACCCGTTATGGAACTGTGGGACTAAGCTTGATCCAGAGTCTTTTCATCTCTGTCGGACTTGAAGGTATGAGCGGTCCCGGCGGTGAAGCCATAGTTATGATTCCTGGCTGGCAGTTTAAGATCATGACCATTATCACCTTGACTTCCGGAACTGCGTTTATCATGTGGCTGGGTGAACAGATGACAGAACGCGGTATCGGTAACGGTATTTCACTCATTATTTTTGCCGGTATTGTGGCCCGTATGCCGGCTGCAATAGGCAATACAATCCAGATGGTTTCAGCAGGCGAGATGAACGCTATTTTTCTTCTCTTACTGCTGGCTGTGATGGTGTTGGTTGTAGGCACAATAATTTTCTTTGAAACCGCTCAGAGGCGTATTCCCATACAGTATGCCAAAAGGGTGGTTGGGCGTAAGGTCTACGGTGGACAAAGTTCTCACCTTCCTCTCAAGATAAATGTCGCCGGAGTTATTCCGCCGATTTTTGCATCGTCAATCATGATGTTTCCGGCAACCATTGGCGGTCTTATTCAGATTGATTGGATCCAGAGGGTCTCTGCATCGTTGAGCCCCGGGACCATTTATTATTATATATTGTTTGTCGCGTTTATAGTCTTTTTCTGCTTTTTTTATACGGCTGTTACTTTCAATCCGGTTGATGTGGCTGAGAACCTGAAGAAGCATGGTGGATTCATACCTGGTATTCGGCCCGGGAAAAAGACTTCAGACTTTATTGACAAAGCCTTGACCCGTTTGACTGTTATCGGCGCTATTTACGTCAGTGTGATTTGCGTCTTGCCAACCGTATTGATCAGCAGATACAACGTACCTTTTTATTTTGGCGGTACCGCCCTGCTGATTGTTGTGGGCGTGGCAATTGATACCATCGCACAGATTGAGTCGCACATGGTGATGCGCAACTATGAAGGCTTTATGAAGAAGGGCAGAATAAAGGGTCGTCGCTAAGCTCGTAGTTTTGGAAGTAGCACAAATTGCTTTTGGGTTTAACTTGCAGGAGGGTATTGGAATTATTCTGCCAGGCAGCGGCTAAGGTTTTGTTGAGATTATTGGTATTCAGATGAGCAATGCACCAGCGACTGCAAAACAGATTATTCTGAAAACGCCATCTGAGATAGAGATCATGCGGAAGGCAAATCAGATTGTTGCTGGAACCCTCAATATGCTGCGGGAAAAAGCTGTTGCCGGCATATCTACCTGGCAGTTGGATGTCTGGGCTGAGGAATATGCCAGGCAGCATGATGCGACACCGGCGTTTAAGGGATACCATGGTTTTCCCGGCAGTCTCTGTGTATCACTTAATGAACAGGTGGTGCATGGCATTCCTTCCAAAAAGGTAATTCTGGCGGAAGGTGACATAATCAGCATTGATTTTGGTGTTTGCTATAAAGGATTTTATGGTGATGCTGCAACAACCCTGGCTATTGGACAAATTGATGCGAAGGTGGCCGACCTGCTTAAGGTGACACGTGAATCCCTCTATAAAGGGATAGCGCAGGCAAGGGTTGGTAATCGGATTAATGATATATCCACTGCTGTTCAGGCCCATGTTGAAAAACATGGTTATTCAGTAGTGAAGCAGTTTGTCGGGCATGGAATTGGGACCGCCCTGCATGAAGGTCCGGAAGTTCCCAATTTCGGCAGCGAAAATAAAACGACACCAAGGATCATGGCAGGAATGGTTTTAGCGATTGAGCCGATGGTCAACCTTGGTACATATGAAGTCAAGGTGTTGAAAGATGGATGGACTGTAGTCACCAAGGATAAATCTTCATCAGCACATTTTGAACATTCGGTTGCTGTGACGGAGTCAGGACCATTTATTTTGAGTGATGGCATCCGTTGAGAGGTTTTGAGAAAAAAATAATTGTAAAATAGAGGTTAGTTGTAGTATATTAACCCGCTTTGTCGGAAGGCGACTCTGAGCTTTTAAATGTGGCCGGTGCTGTAAAGGGCCTGAATAATAATAAGAACGAAAGGATTATTGCCTATGCCTAAGGAAGAGGCCATTCAAGTTGAAGGGACAATTGTAGAGCCTTTACCGAATGCTATGTTTCGGGTCGAACTTGATAACGGCCATAAGGTGCTCGCTCATATTTCTGGAAAAATGCGAATGCATTTTATAAAAATTCTTCCCGGAGACAGGGTAACTGTTGAATTGTCTCCTTATGATTTAACCCGTGGCAGGATAACCTTTCGTTCGAAAAATAAGTAAGCAATTGATATAGCTGTTGAGCTTGCAAAATAGGTGATGTGATGAAAGTGAGAGCTTCGGTAAAAAAAATGTGCAGTGATTGCAAAGTCTACAAGAGAAAAGGCGTGGTCCGTGTCTCTTGCAAAACCAAAAAACACAAACAGCGTCAGGGATAGGATTACCCCTGAAAACTGATAAACTGTAAGTGGAGGGATTAAGTCTTGGCTAGAATAGCAGGTGTTGATTTGCCGAAGAAAAAGCATATGGAAATAGCTCTGACCTATATTCATGGTATTGGGCGTACTTCAGCTCGGAAAATTCTTGATGAGGTAAAACTGTCCTATGACACGAATACTGATGACCTGACAGACGGTGATGTTGCAAATATCAGAAAGATCCTTGAAGATGGATACCATGTTGAAGGTGACAGGCGGCGTGAAGTTTCAATGGATATTAAGCGGTTAATGGATTCAGGGAGTTACCGTGGGCTTCGTCATCGAAAAGGATTGCCCTGCAGGGGGCAGAGAACCAGTACCAATGCCCGGACCAGGAAAGGTCCGCGCCGTGGTGCAGGCATCAAGAGAAAGTAGTCCGCAAAACGAATTACTATTGAGCAATATTATTTTACAGATAAAGCTGTACGGGAGATAATTATTTATGGCTAGTCCGAAAAGAAGTTCCGGGAAGATGAAAAAGAGAGAAAAGAAAAATATCCCGGAAGGTATCGTTTATATCCAGTCCACCTTTAACAATACAATTGTGACCATAGCTGACAAGCAGGGTGATGTCATTTCCTGGTCAAGTTCGGGCTGTCTTGGCTTTAAAGGCTCGAGAAAAAGTACCCCGTTTGCTGCCCAGAAAGCGGTTGCCGAGGCTGCAAAAAAGGCTATGGATCATGGCATGCGCAAAGTGGAAGTAAGGGTGAAAGGTCCTGGACCTGGCCGGGAGGCGGCTTTGAGGGCGCTGCAGGTTGAAGGCTTTGATGTGAGCAAGATTTCTGATGTGACTCCATTGCCTCATAACGGCTGTAAACCACCCAAACGAAGAAGAGTATAATAACAAGTAATTTTTTCTTATATATATTGGCTTAATTAGAGTTTTAATGGAGGTTTAAATTGGCAAGATATACAGGTGCATCCTGCAGGCAATGCAGACGCGAGAATCTGAAGCTTTTTCTTAAAGGCGACAGGTGCTTTTCGGACAAGTGTTCTATCGAAAGGCGAGCTTATGCCCCGGGTCAACATGGGCAGAGCCGTTTCCGCAAGGTTTCTGACTATGCCGTGCAGTTGCGTGAGAAACAAAAAGTAAAACGCATCTATGGCATGCTTGAAGGACAGTTTAGAAGATATTTTAAAATGGCGGAATCAGGAAAAGGCGTTACCGGTGAAAACCTTTTAATGCTCCTGGAAAGACGTCTGGACAATACAATGTTTCGTCTTGGCTTTGCCAATTCAAGAGACCAGGCCCGTCAGGTCGTTCGGCACAATCATGTGCTCATAAATGGCAAGAAGGTTAATATCCCTTCTTTCTTTGTTTCGGTTGGTGACGTTATCACTATCAAGGAAAAAAGCAAAAAGAGCCAAGCCATTAATGAAAGTCTTGATGCTGTGGCCCGGCGGGGAATTCCGACCTGGTTGGAACTCGATAGGGATAACTTGCAGGGAACTGTGAAAAGTATGCCGGAGCGGCATGAAATCACCATGCCTATTCAGGAACAGTTGATAGTTGAACTTTATTCTAAATAACATTTTATAAGGGCAAGACCTACCATGACAGAAAATCTTATTGAGGAAACCCCTTTTTATAAAAACTGGACCGAACTGATTCAGCCCGAACGGTTGGAGGTGGACAGGGACAGTCATACAGAATCGTATGGCAAATTTGTCTGTCAGCCTTTGGAGCGGGGATTTGCTACTACCATCGGTAACTCGTTGCGTAGAATTCTCCTCTCATCAATACAGGGAGCTGCAATTACTTCTGTAAGAATTGAGAAGGCGCTGCACGAATTTACCGCTATACCAGGAGTTCTTGAAGATGTGACAGAAATCATTTTGAACTTGAAGGTGGTGCGTCTTAAGCTCAATACGGCAGAAGGGCAAACAGTTCGGATTGACAAAAAGGGAAAAGGTCCTGTTACCGCTGCTGATATTATCTCTGACGGATCAGTAGAGGTTATGAATCCGGAGCAGCATATCTGTACTATTACTGGAAAAGGAAAGTTCTCAGTTGAGCTTGAAGTCAAATGGGGCAAAGGATACAGACCGGCGGAGATGAATAAGAATGATGATCAGCCAATTGGGGTGATCCCGATCGACTCCATTTTTACTCCTGTCAAAAAAGTGCAGTATATTGTGACCCAGGCACGTGTTGGTCAGCAGACTGATTATGACAAGCTGACCCTGGAAATCCACACAGATGGAAGTGTAAAGCCGGAAAATGCTCTGGCGTATGCGTCTAAAATATTGAAGGCGCATATGACAATTTTCATTAATTTCGATGAAGAAAAGGCAGAGCCAGAAATTGAAGAAAGTCCGGAAAGTGAAGAACCTCCACTGAATGAAAATCTTTACCGTACGGTTGAGGACCTTGAACTCTCAGTCAGATCTGCGAACTGTTTAAAAAATGCCAATATCACCTACATTGGTGAACTGGTGCAAAGAACTGAACCTGAGATGCTTAAGACCAAGAATTTTGGCCGTAAATCTTTAAATGAAATCAAGCAGCTCCTTGAAGAGATGGAATTGTCTCTTGGTATGAAGATTGACGAGTGGGAGCGGCCTGAACCAGATGCGGCTGAAACAGAAGACGAGAAAATATAAAAGAGGTTTATACGGATGAGACATAGAAAAGCCGGCAGAAGGCTGGGGCGTAACAGTTCACACCTGCAGGCCACGATGAGAAATATGGTAACTTCTCTGCTTGAGCATGAGAGGATTGTCACCACCACTCCGAAAGCAAAAGAACTGAGGAAACTGGCGGATAAAATGATCACCTTGGGAAAAAGGGGTGACCTTCATGCCAGAAGGCAGGCTCTCTCTGTAATCCGCAGCAAGGAGGTTGTGGATAAACTTTTTACAAAACTCAAAGATGAGTATATGGATCGCAACGGTGGTTATACCCGTATAATTCAGACCGGTAACAGGAATGGAGATGCCGCGCCAATGGCTATTATTGAATTGGTAAACTATACTGAAGATACTGAAGAAGTGACCAACTAAGATAAATTGTTTTTTTGCATAAGTGGAATTTTAAAAACCGGTGTGAAATAGTACTTCATGCCGGTTTTTTTGTTGTTTATGCCCTTTTTAGGGTGTTTATGCCCTTTTTAGGGTGCAAAGAAACGAACCAGCAGCGAAGCGGCGAAAAGGGCAGCCGTTCACTCGCCGCTCCGCTGCTGGTTCCGCGTTGCGGGATACCCTGCGCTGCTCACAAAAAGCCGACGCCTCGGAATGTCGCGGAGTTTATACCCCCTCGGAGTCTATCGCTTACCTGCGGGGTGCTCGGCCGAGTCGTTTTTCTGCTTTTTATTCCGCTGCTCGGCTGCGAGAAATGGCAAAAAAGAAAAAACATTTCTTTGTTCCCTGTTTAATTCTGTGGGGTGATTATTAATATTAGATATGCTTCAGGTTTCTAGTTAAAGAAATTAAAAAAAGTATGACCAATAAGGATGATATGAAAAAAGAGTTTCCAGAAGGCATGGAGCCTTTAGGGAAGTCCACATTTCAATTCCGGTGCGGGCCGGATGTGGAATGCTACATGTCCTGCTGCAGGAAATTGGACTTGATACTGTATCCCTATGATATTGTCAGGTTGAAAAACAGACTCTCCATATCTTCTGAGGAGTTCATGCGCAGCCATACCCGGTTGGGATCTTCCAGCCATCCTTTTTTCCCTGCAGTTATGCTTATGATGGCTGACAATGAAGAACATACCTGCCCATTTCTTGATAAAAACGGCTGTACAGTTTATGAGGACCGGCCAACTGCATGCAGAACCTATCCCCTGGAGCGAGCTGTTGATCGAAGTCCATGCAGGGGACGTATCAATGAATATTATTTTATGACCAAGCATCCGTACTGTTTTGGTCATCAGGAAGTAAAGGAATGGACGGTGAGGACCTGGCTTAAGGATCAAAGGGTCCGGCACTATAATGCTCTCAATGATCTCTGGGCCGAAATTGATACCCTGTTTGCTGGAAATCCCTGGCAGGGTGAAGGGGCTGGAGGTCCCAGGCAGCAGATGGCTTTTATGGTTTGCTACAATATAGACGGCTTCCGAAGATTTACTGAGGAGAACAAACTCTTCGACCAGTTTAAGCTTGAAAGTTCCCTTTTGAGGATTCTGGTTGATGATGACGAGGCTCTGCTGAAATTTGGTTTTGAATGGCTGAAGTATGTTTTAGCCGGGCAGGGAAGACTTATTCGCAAATGATAAATGCAAGGCAAAACGAATCGAGATTCGTTTGCAAAATTATATCACTTTATGGTATAGAATCATGTTCTGTTTTAATGTGGTCAGTTGACCTTTAATTTCTGGAGGCTGTTACAGCTTCTAAATACACACACCCTAACGAAAGATGACCTCTCGGTCCCCTCTGATGGGGCGGGGTAAAGGGTGGAGGAAAAACCAAAAATCGGAGGAAAAAGTATGTCGGTAATTACCATAAAACAAATGCTTGAAGCCGGATTGCATTTCGGTCATCAGACGCGGCGCTGGAACCCCAAAATGAAGCCTTATATTTTCGCGCCGCGAAACGGAATTTATATTATCAACCTTGACAAGACCATAGGTCTTTATAAAAAAGCCTATGACTATGTTGTCCAGGAGGCATCAAAAGGCGGCTATGTACTCTTTGTAGGAACCAAACGTCAAGCCCAAACTACTATCAAGGAAGAGGCCGTTCGCAGTGGTATGTACTACATCAATCATCGCTGGCTTGGCGGCACTTTGACCAATTTTCAGACCATCAAGAAAGGGGTTGACAGGTTAAAGAGTATTGAAGCAATGCAGGAAGACGGTTCCATCAGTAAATTCCCCAAAAAAGAAATACTGTTGATGGAAAAGGAACGGGTTAAGCTCGAGAGAAATATTGGCGGTATAAAGAACATGAGAAGTCTGCCAGCCGCTGTCTTTGTAGTAGATCCCAATAAAGAGCAGATCGCAGTCAAGGAAGCGAATAAGCTCAATATCCCAGTTATTGCCCTGGCGGATACCAACTGTAGTCCTGATGGCATTTCATACATTATCCCTGGAAATGATGATGCTATAAGGGCAGTCAAGTTAATTACTTCAGCAATTGCAGAGGCTGTTTTAGATGGCCGAGCCCAGTTGAAGGAAAAGGATGCTGTTGTCGAAGAGATGGTTGAACAGGCAATGGCGGAAAATCCTGAGGACGTTTCCGGCGAAACGGAAGCTGAGGAAAACCCGGTAGACGAGGCATAAAGGTTGCGTCTGCTGAGCAGAAAAGATCAACTTCATATTTTGTTTCGGGCATGTTGCTAAAGACTGCAAGCGTTCAGAACCATATCTTGAAATAAGCAGAAGAGCATAAGTTTGTTCACTGCAGTGAGATTTGCAGTTGTCTCAATTTCATTTGTAGATAAGCACCCTTAACAACAGGGCATAAACACCCTTAACAACAGGGCATAAACACCCTTAACAACAGGGCATAAACATCCTTTCAGGGCACTCTTTTTAGTACCCCTCGGAGTCTACGTTTATCTGCGAGATCGACAATATTAAATTCTGTGTACATATAGCCTACTCAAGCAAGGAATGCGGTTTCAGATGGAGTGAAGGCTCAAGCAAAAAAGATAATCACATTTTTAACATTATAGATAGTATGTATTTTAAAGGAGAAGATTCGTGAAAATAACAAGTCAAATGGTTAAGGAACTCCGTGATAAGACCAACGCGGGGATGATGGATTGTAAAAAGGCCTTGGGTGAAACCGAGGGTGATATGGAGAAGGCGATTGATCTTCTGCGCCAGAAAGGGTTGGCAGTGGCACGGAAAAGAGCTGGTCGTTCTACCAGTGAAGGTGTGATTCAAACCTATATACACGCCGGGGGTAAACTCGGGGTCATGGTTGAGGTCAATTGTGAAACTGATTTTGTTGCCAAAACAGATGACTTCCAGAACTTTTCCAGAGAGGTCGCCATGCATGTGGCAGCAATGAATCCTATAGCTGTCAGACGTGAAGATATTCCTGAAGACCAGGTTGCCAGAGAAGCTGAGATTTACAAGAAGCAGGCTATGGATTCCGGCAAGCCGGAAAACATTGCAGAGAAAATGGTTACAGGTAAGCTGGATAAGTTTTTTGCAGAAGTAAGTCTGATGGAACAGAAATTTGTCAAGAATCCCGATCTGAGTATTCAGGATCTGCTCAATGACTTGATTGCCAAGATGGGAGAAAATATAACAATTAAGAGATTTGCCCGTTTTCAGGTCGGTGCTGACGCTTAAAAAGGTATTCGCCCTGAAAATAGTAACCTGTAACTCTTAAGGAAAAAACATATGGCGACAAAATACAAAAGAGTACTTTTGAAGCTCAGCGGTGAAGCCCTGTTGGGTGATTCCAAATTTGGTATCAGCACAGATGTTTTAAACTATGTTGCAGGTGAAGTAAAGCAGGTGGTAGAACTCGGTATGGAGGTGGGCCTGGTTATAGGAGCAGGTAATATCTTCAGAGGTGTTGCAGGCGCTTCCAAGGGGATGGACAGAAGCACTGCAGATAACATGGGAATGTTGGCAACGGTGATTAACAGTCTCGCTATGCAGGATGCCATGGAGCGCAATGGTATAGTCACCAGAGTGATGTCTGCTTTTCCTATGCCCAGTGTCTGTGAACCTTATATCCGTCGTCGCGCTATGCGTCATCTTGAAAAAGGGAGGGTGGTCATCTGTGCTGCAGGGATAGGAACCCCTTATTTTACTACCGATACTGCAGCGGTCATCCGTGCCCTGGAAATTGAGGCAGATCTTATTTGTAAAGCAACCCGCGTAGATGGTGTATATGACATGGATCCTCTTGCCAATCCTGATGCTGTGAAATTTGATTCCTTGACATACACTGAAGTTCTGCAAAAAGGCCTCAGAGTTATGGACGCAGCTGCTATATCCTTAGCCCGGGATAACAATAAACCGATTATAGTGTTAGAAATGAATACTTCCTCTAACATTGTAAGGGCAATGCGCGGCGAACATATTGGCACAATTGTGCAACAATAAGAAACAGCATGATTTTTGATACGCAAAGATAGGTAAGTACTTAACAGCCGGCTGACAACCGAAGGGAGAGTATTATGAGTAGTGAAGTTATAATGGAAATGGCTGAAAAAATGGAAAATAGCCTGGGGGCTTTCAAATCTGAATTGACCAAAATTCGTACAGGCCGTGCTTCATTGTCACTTCTTGACGGAATTAAGGTTGAGGCCTATGGTTCCTCTATGCCACTCAACCAGGTTGGCACTCTGACTATACCGGAGAGCAGGCAGATTGTTATCCAGCCCTGGGATCCCCAAGTGATGTCAGGTATCGAGAAGGCTATTTTGAAATCTGATCTTGGTTTGACGCCGGTAAATGATGGCAAAGTAATCCGCATTAATATTCCTCAACTGACTGAAGAACGGCGCAAAGAACTCGTAAAGATAGTAAAAAAAGTTGCCGAGGAATACCGTGTTGCTGTCCGCAATCACCGTCGAGAGGCAATAGATACATTAAAGAAACAAAAGAAAAATAAAGAAATTTCAGAAGATGAGCAGTTTAAACTTCAGGATGAGGCCCAGAAAGAAACTGATGCCTCTATTGCAAAGATAGATAAGGTGGCCGGTGAAAAAGAAAATGAAGTAATGGAAGTTTAGCTCATCATTTGAAGAGTGCAATAATCTGTTATGCATGAAAATTTGGTTCTGGATCCTGAGAGGATCCCCCGGCATGTCGCCATTGTTATGGATGGTAACGGCAGATGGGCAAAGCAGCGCAACCTGCCAAGAATTATGGGGCACAGGGCCGGAACAGAATCTCTCAAAAATATAGTGAAGATCGCCGGAGAACTGAAACTGGAGGTCCTCACCCTCTATGCTTTTTCAACCGAGAATTGGAAAAGACCACCCCTTGAGGTCCAGGGTCTGATGACCTTGCTCAAGTCCTACCTTAAATCTGAACTGCAAAAGATGCTGGACAATACGGTTTCTCTGCGCTGTATAGGAGAAATTGAAATGCTGCCTGCAGATGTCCGGAAAATTCTATCCGAAGTCATGCAAGAGACAGCCCGGAATGCAGAAGACAAGCAGGGATTGATTCTTAATCTGGCCCTCAGTTATGGAGGTCGTTCTGAGATTGTCAGGGCGGCCCGCATCATGGCGGAAAAATGTGTCAGTGGCCGGTTTGATCCGAAAGACTTTTCTGAGAAGCTTTTAGCCGCTCATCTGTATACAGCTGGGCTTCCTGATCCTGATTTGCTCATCAGGACAGGAGGGGAGTCTCGCCTGAGCAATTTTCTTCTTTGGCAGTTATCTTATGCTGAGCTTTATATTACTGAAACCATGTGGCCGGACTTCACTACTGAAAGGTTCTTTGAGGCCCTTAAAGAATTTCAGAGCCGGGAAAGAAGGTTCGGCCAAACCAGCCAACAGTTGCAGGCGGAGTAATAAATGGGCAGAATTGTCACGGGTCTTATTCTTGCTATAGGCTGGCTTTTATTGCTGCTTGTGGGAACCTATCCACTGTTCTGCCTCGTTATAACGGCAGGCGGTGGATTGGCACTCTATGAGTTCTTACGCATGAGTTTGCAGGGGAGAGAGTCTAAATATGCCCTCCCTGTTCTCATATTGGGAATTTTTCCATTGCTTGGAGCCTCTCTGTGGGGGAGCGGCGGGATGACTTCAAGTCTATTCCTGGCCTTTGCCGTTTTAATTATTCTAACAGTTGTTGCCTATCCAGGCCTGGATAATGGACTGGTTTTCGTATGTAGACAGTGGTTTGGTATCTTCTATATTGGCTTTTGTGCAGCCCATCTCATTCTACTGCGCTCCTTATCCAATGGTATTTTCTGGTTGCTGGTGCTTACGGTTATCACTGTTTTCTCTGACACCGCAGCCTACTATGTCGGTCGCAAGTTTGGTAAGATCAAACTATGTCCGGTTTTAAGTCCGGGTAAAACAAGAGCCGGGGCAGTAGGCGGCGTTATTGGCGGTATGCTTGGCGGACTTGTGGCGGCAGCAATTGTATTTGAAAATGCCAATCTTGCCATGGTAGGGCTCTTGAGCTTAACTTTAAGTGCAATAGGTATTATCGGTGATTTAATTGAATCATTAATTAAACGTGTTTCCGGAGTAAAAGATTCCGGGCAGATCTTACCTGGACACGGTGGATTGCTGGATCGCTGTGACTCCATTTTGCTGACAGCTCCGGTTCTGTATTATGTTCTCTACTGGGGACACACAGCACTGTTGAAGTAATTTTACATTACTTGTGCTTATCATACGTTATGAAGAATAAGAAAATTTCAATACTCGGTTCCACCGGCTCCATCGGTAAGAATGTGTTAAAGGTTGCGGCCGGCTTCCCTGAGCATTTTACCGTGGTCGGCTTGACAGCAGGCTGGAATATTGACCTGCTCAGGGAGCAAGTTGAAGCATTTTCTCCTCTTATGGTTTCTGTAGCTGAGGAGGAGACAGCAGAAAAACTCAAAACATTTTTGCCTGTTTCCAGCCGGACAGAAATAGTCTGGGGCCAGGAGGGTAATGTGCAGGTGGCGTCGTTGCAGGATGCGGATATGGTTGTATCGGCCATAGTGGGTGCAGCCGGCTTGTTGCCGACTCTTGCCGCAATCAGGTCCGGTAAGGATATTGCTCTGGCCAACAAAGAGACCCTTGTTATGGCAGGCCGTCTTATCATGGATGAAGTCAGAAAGCAGCAGGTGCGGTTATTGCCCATTGACAGTGAGCACAGTGCTATTGCCCAGGCTCTTGAAGCAGGACGAAAAGAGGATGTCGCCCGGATTATCCTTACAGCCTCTGGCGGCCCTTTTTTAAACCTGGACAAAGAAAGTCTCCGGCAGGTTACCCCTGAACAGGCCCTGCTCCATCCAAACTGGGATATGGGGCGCAAAATCTCCATTGATTCAGCAACCCTTATGAATAAAGGGCTCGAGGTTATTGAGGCCCATTGGCTTTTTGATGTTCCCCTGGAGAAGATCGAAGTGCTGGTGCACCCCCAAAGTATTGTTCATTCATTGGTTGAATTTGTTGATGGTTCGGTGGTGGCGCAACTTGGCATACCGGACATGCGGGTGCCGATCAGCTATGCACTCTCATATCCGGAAAGACTGTCGACAGGCCTTTCGCGCCTGAATTTAACAGAATGCAGCAATTTGAGTTTCCTAGAACCGGACACACAACGTTTTCCTGCCCTGCATACAGCTTTTGAGGCCTGCAGGATAGGAGGTTGTATGCCGGCAGTTCTCAATGCGGCAAATGAAGTTGCTGTGGCAGCATTTCTTGATGGAAAGCTGAGGTTTCCTCAGATTTCAAAAGCGGTTGCTGAAACCATGGCTCGGATGGATTATGAAGAAGACACGGATTTTGAAACAATACTAGCGGCTGACCGTATAGCCAGGATAGAGTCTGCTGCTGTGTTACAGGATGTTGCAAGACTCGATGCGGCTGCTGATTAATACCAGGAAAGTTTGCTGGTTCTGGTTATTTGATAAGAGATTACATAAGAGGTTAGAAAAGGAATGAACAGCATAATATCTTTTGCCATAGTCCTTGGCTTATTAATTTTTGTACATGAATTCGGTCATTTTATCTGGGCCAAGTTTTTTGGGGTGAGGGTTTTGAAGTTCTCTTTGGGGTTTGGCCCGAAACTCATCAGCAAACAGTATGGCGAAACAGAGTACCTGATTAGCGCTTTTCCACTTGGTGGATATGTAAAAATGTTTGGAGAAAGTCCCGGTGACTTGGCTGAGGAAAAATTGTCTCCAAGTGAACTCAAACGTTCCTTCGCCACTCGGCCTGTCTGGCAGCGGTTTATAATCGTGGCCGGTGGCCCGGTTTTTAATCTTATCTTTGCCATGTTTCTTTTCTTCCTCATTGTGTTTGTGGCAGGATTGCCTCAACCGGTAGATACCACAACCATTGGTGGGGTTGGACAGGATAGTCCAGCTGCAGAGGCTGGATTGCAGCCTAATGATACCATAATTGCTATTGACGGTAAGGAGACCAGGCTTTGGGAAGATGTTTCCCTGTTGATCAAAAATAGTGAAGGCAGGGAGGTTGTCATGACAGCAAGGCGGGGTGATGAGACCCTTGAAATTGCTGTTACACCCCGGATGGATACCACAAAAAATATCTTTGGCGAAGTGGTTGGCGAACGGTATATGGTTGGTATCGCCCGAACCGAGGAGGTGGTATACGAAAAGGTCGGTTTTGTAAAATCGCTGCAGGCGGGGGTAAGCCAGACATGGAGCTGGATGTACCTGACAGTGTTGGGGTTGGTAAAAATAATCCAGAAGGTAGTGCCGGCCTCAGAACTGGGCGGCCCGATACTTATAGCAAAAATTGCCGGAGAACGAATGGAGGCTGGTTGGGTGAACTTCCTTTATTTTATGGGAGTTTTAAGCGTAAATCTGGGTATTCTTAACCTGCTCCCTATTCCTATTCTTGACGGCGGCCATCTCGTGTTTTTCTCGGTTGAGGCGATTTTGCGAAAACCGCTTAACCTGCGAACCATGGAGATATTACAGCAAATCGGGCTTGTGTTGCTGGGCAGCCTGATGATCTTTGTTTTTTATAATGACCTGATCAGGGTATTCGGTTGAGGATTTCATTTAGTTCTTAGGATTTAATAACCTGGACTAAAATGATGTTTTAGCTTGTTGCGGCTGTATGTTATGAGTTTTTAGTTTGTTCATTTTTGTTTGCCTTTCCGCCCCCATGCCGGGTACTCGGCCTAGTCGTTTTTCTGCTTTTTGCTTCGCTGCTCGGCTGCGTGATATGGTCTTTACTTCAAAAGTATAGTGTTCTTTACCATTTTAAAGAAAGTAACATATTTATAAAGAACAGGTATGGTTCATACACAAAAGGATATAACAGGGTTGCATAAACCTGTGATACTGGCCCTGGAAACTGCCACCATGTGCGGTTCCGTTGCCATTGTTACTGAAAACAGATGTGTGGCGGAATTTTCTCTGCAGACAGGTGAGACCCATTCACGCAGGCTGTTGGCAGGAATTGATTGGCTTCTGCAGGAGACTGCTATTGAAAGGTCTGCCATAGATGCTGTGGCAGTGAGTCTCGGGCCGGGAAGTTTTACCGGTTTGAGGATCGGTTTGGCAACTGCAAAAGGTCTGGCAATGGCTGCGGGTGCAAAACTCATCGGAGTAG
>JBDLJI010000003.1:0-23960 GCA_039714455.1 Thermodesulfobacteriota bacterium | reverse complement strand
TTTAAGTGTCCCGGCTGCAAGTCAATACTGCGCATTAAAAAACCGGTTCCCCAAAAGGAACTATCACTTGCCTCTGCGACAAGCCAACCATCAGACTCAAAAAAAGAATCAAACATTGAACAGCTGGAATCTGAAAGCTTAGGTCCGGACAGTGAACCTGAAATTAAGAAAAATTTTGGAGAAGGTTATCACACTGATAGAGGAGAAGAAGTTGAGACTCCTTTATCTGAAAAAATTGAAGAAGATATTTCTGCTGCACCAAAATCCCTGTCTGAAGAAAAAGATACCCCATTGATTCCTGAAGACAAGGTCGTTCCCCTAAAACCACCCGGCGAGTCACTCCTTGAAGACTATGATCTTGAAAATTTAAAGGAGTACGAGGAAGGTGAAGCAGAGGCCGGAGATCTGGAATGGACAAGGTATGCAGATAAAACAGGACCGTTAATTCCGGAAAGCAAGATTGACTTGAACGTAATTCCAGCTTCAGCCTCCGATTTGCAGGAAACCCTTGCCGACCTCCGCCAGGCAGAGATGTACAATCGCCAGGGAGAAGCCAATCTGGACAAAAATAACACCAAACAGGCGATTCGTGACTTCAATCATGCCCTTGAGATAAACCCGGATTATGTTGACGCCCTTGTCAACAGGGGCAGCGCCTTTGTACTCATGGGAAAATATAATGATGCTCTGAAAGATTTCAACCACGCCCTAAGTTTAGAAAAAAAAGAGTCTGAAATTTACAATATACGTGGCGAAATTTATTTACTGAACAAGATGTATGCCCAAGCCATCAAGGACTTCACCACAGCAATAATTCTCAACCCCATGTACAGTGACGCCTTTCTGAACAGGGCTCGCGCTTACTCTGACAAAGGGATGGAGGAAGAGGCGACATCTGATTATAATCAGGCAATTAAGGCGGCCTCAGAAGAATTCTCCGATTTTGCTGACCTGGACAGCTCAGAATCCCTTTTTGACGAAGATAATTCCTCCAGTAAAGAAAAAGCTGCGAAGTATATCCAGCAGGGATTGGCAGACCTGAAAAGAAAGGAATACCATGAAGCGGCAGAAAGCTTCACCCGTGCCATCAACCTTTCATCGAATGATGCCATAGGCCATATATTCAGGGGACTGGCATTGATCAAACTTGGCAAACCTGATGAAGCAATGCTTGATTTCAACCGGGCTGTTCTTTTCGATCCTTTAAATGAGACTTTATATTACTGGAGGGCCATGGCCTGGAAAGCAATAGACAGCCCTATTAACATGGTTGGAGACCTCAAACTTTCCTGTGAATTGGGATATGAGCCGGCCTGCAACGAATACCAAAGGCTTAAGCCCCAAAAACATTAAGTGACGTTTTTGTGTTAATGGTTGAGGATTTTTTTGCAACTCTATTGCTTGGGCTCGTATCCTCTCCCCATACCCGGTATCTGCCTGATATTATTTCCGGGACTTGGGATCATGTCTTGAGGTGCCCCCATATCCGGGAACACTCCCCGGAGCATTCCTTCCAGCATTCCCGGAGATGGTTTAATTATAGCAGGCTTTCCGGTAATAAGCAATTCAGCTCCAGTTCCATGACCGACCAGAACCATGGTTGCATTCTCTGCGTCTGAGGCAATAACACCGAACGGGTGAACATCCTCTGAAAACTTGTACTTGGCATACACCTTGCCTGCTTTATCCACTATCTGATGCAGGCTGACATCAAAGGTACCGGCAGGTACTGTTGCAGTCCCTACACCTGTCTCTGTATTTCTCAAATTGACAGTGGATCCTGATGGAGTACCACTCCACTTCTCAAATATACGGCTTGCCATTCTGCGCCCTATGGGCGCAAAATCCAGGTCTATTTCCCGGGCATGAGAGGTGCCTTTCTTCAGGAGAAGCCGTTGAATATTATGGGGGGCACCGGGATCACCCGTTACAAGCATCTTAACAATATTGCTGACCCCTTCCTCCCTGTTTTCGACCTCATACCAATATGCATCCGCTTCAATATCTACAATTGATATCCGCATGACTGAGCGCCGGCCTGTTGACTTGTCAAGTATGGCATATTCCGACCAAGCCCCTGGTTTTGGCGAAAATACGCCAAACAGCCGGGGAGCATCAATTGCAGCTGCTGCTAAGAAAGAGGGAATGAAGAAAAAACATACAAGAATTACTGTGGTCCAATATCTTCCCATTGCCCATCTCCGTTTCATCAGGTTCACCATCTTGCACCCCATGCTTTCATGGAGCAGCCTCGGTTTTATTATTGTAGTAAAATTCACGCATAATCTTCCAAGCCTCATCCGCTTTTTCAACACTGTAAAACAGATTTTTATCCTCCGGCGCGATCACGCCCTCAGTGACAAGAAAATCAAAATTTACTGCCGTGTTCCAGAACTCTTTCCCGAACAAAATAACGGGCAGAGGTTTAATCTTCCTGGTCTGGATAAGGGTAAGTGTCTCAAAGAGTTCGTCCATAGTGCCATATCCACCCGGGAAAGCGACAAGGGCCATGGCCCGCATGAGAAAATGCATTTTACGCATGGCAAAATAATGAAACTGAAAACAGAGTTCCGGGGTAATATATTCGTTAGGTGCCTGCTCTAGGGGGAGAACTATATTCAGTCCGATGCTTTTTCCGCCTGCCTCATGCGCTCCGCGGTTGGCAGCTTCCATAATCCCTGGACCTCCACCGGTAGTTACAACCAAATCGCAACCACCATCTTCAAGACAGTGTTCCGTTATGCGCCGGGCAAGTTCTCTTGCCTCTTCATAATAATGTGCCTTTTCCAAAACACTTCTTGCACAACGTACCCGCATATCAGCCATATCGCTGAGAGGCTCCCTGTTCGCCTGCATTTCTTCTTCCTGCAAACGTTTCGCAGCTGTTTCAGGATCCGGTATCCGTGCTCCTCCAAACATAACAACAGTTGAATTAATCCCTAGCTCTTGCTGAATTATTTCCGGCTTCATAATCTCGAGCTGCAGCCTTACAGCCCGCATCTCATCCCGCAGTAAAAACTCCGGGTCATCAAAAGCAAGCCTGTAACTCTTGGATTTTGTCTGGGGTGAAACAACACAAAGCGCTGCGTCTTTAATGCTGTCACCGGCCGATGGGAAACATTTTGGTGGTTTTTTTTCAGGCATTAATCAAGCCTCCTGCAGGAAAATTCTTTCTCAAATCTGAATCCGTTTTAAACAATTTATCGTCACGGATTCGATCATGTAAAATCAGATTCACTCCACAAACCACTATACTCTACATGTTACCTCCATTGTGTGCAATAAGTCGAAAGTATTAAAAAAAGGCCGGAATATAAAAAATATCCCGGCCTCAAATACTGCATATGGAGAATTTTATTTTTTAACGTGACACCCTGTGCACTTGGTCGGAGCACCTGCGTCCTTCATCTTTGTATGGCATGTCTTGCACAGCCCATGGCCAACATCCTTAAAGGTACGGAGCTTTTCGTTCGCAAAGTCAGCATTGTGGCAGGTGTCGCATTTTGCAACTGCATCACCTTCAGCGATAGGGGCCTGTTTACCACCATCATCTTTATGATGACAAGTTGCACAATCATTCTTTGCCTGATGAGCTGCATGAGGAAATATGGCAGGTTTTTTGCCATCAGCATTCAGGGTAATGTCAGCAGGACCATTATCTGCCAAACTCATTGTTACACCTAAACCCAGGCTCATGACAAAAACTGCCACAATCAACATTACTAAAGATTTCTTACTCATAATCTACATTCCTCCTTTTTTTATGAATTAAAAAATGGTACCCAGTTTACCTGTCTGGGATAATAAGAATTACTCAGAGCAAGTAGTAGATGATGTCGGGTTATATTGCTGTAGATGTTGGTCGATGTCGACCCGACATACAACCCTGTAAAGCTATTGCATGTGTTTGCAGTAGCAATATATTTGGATAATAATAAAAAAAAGCCTGTGCAGGTCATGCACACTTAGGCTACTATTACGCGTCTTGAAACTTACTGAAAACTTTAAAAATTATTATTATTCTCAGGATGAGTGAACAGATATATCCAGGCCCCACTCAAATGGCCCAAATAGACGGCTCCAAGGTACGGAGTCTGCGTGAAGCAAAAGGACTCACGCAACTTTACATTGCCACGGTAGTTGGAGTCACCACAGACACCATCTCCCGTTGGGAGAATAAGCGCTATCCGTCAATCAAAGAGGAAAATGCTCTCAAGCTTGCCGAAGCGCTCGAAGTAACGCTTGATGACATTCTTGAAAAAGAAGAAGAAACAGCAAACCCAGAAGAAACGCCAACTGCTGTTGTCTCACAATCAAGGCCGACAAAATCGAACCGGATTCTTTTATGGCTCATGCTCCTGATCGTTGTCCTGCTTCTGCCGTTTGTCTGGTATAGCTTAAAACAACCTGAACCGATCGCCATTTCCGCCACTCGGCTTCTTCCGCCTCATATCCCGGTTGGGCAACCCTTTCCTGTCATTATTCAAGTAAAAACAAAACAACAGGGTCCTTTTTCGCTGATCCTAAGAGAAACCCTTCCAGCAGACTGCGAACCAATTGTAAGCGCCCCTCCTTTTACAGGCATGGATAAAAAAACCGGCAGCCTTAAGTGGATTATCAGAACAAACGGGCACGTTACAACCTTTGTCTATCTTGCAAAAAAACTTGTCACTGAATCAAGCACATCGAGCGATGCATCTCTGCGCTTCAGCGGCAGTGTCACCCTCCGTGACAAAAAATCTTCCGAAACAACCATTGCCGGTTCACTTGTCCTCCCCCTTGCTGACCATCACTGGGCAGATGCCAATCGGGACAACCGTATAGAGGATGCTGAAATCCTGGCTGTCTATGACACCTTCAGTGCGCTCGACAATGTGGAATATGATTGGCAGGTAATTGACGATATCTGGTCCGGTGAAGGCTATCACTGGGATGGGAGTAAACAGGAATATATAATCCAGCAGTAATTATTGCTGCTGAAATGTTCGTGAGAAATGCGGGCTAATCGCAGGAGGAGTAACGTTCCTGGATTGATTTAATCGTATCAAAAATTTCCAGAAAAATTTCCACGAGTTCAGGATCGAACTGCTTCCCTGATTCTTCCCTTATAATTGACAATATCTTTTCTTCGTCCCAGGCCTCTTTATAGCAGCGGTCCGAAGACAAAGCATCATAAACATCAGCAAGGGCGACAATCCTGCCAAAGATGGGAATCTCCTCTCCCTTTTTTAGCTTAACTGCCTGGTTGTCTAACGTTTTCCCTTCTATAGGCTCACCGGTTTCCACTTCAACATGCCCCGGATAACCACGCGCCCCCCCATCCCATCTCTCATGATGATTCAACGATACGATCCCTGCTGCCTCATCAAACTCAGATTGCGTATCAAGAAAAAGCCTGGCGCCTTGGATTGTGTGCTGTTTCATGACCGCAAACTCCTCTTCATTCAGACGGCCCGGTTTTTTCAGAATCATATCGGATGTAGCTATCTTGCCGACATCGTGCAACATGGCAGCCATTCTCAAAATATCGCGATTCTTGTCAATCTCCTCCAGGGGAATCTTTCTGCGTTTAGCCCATTTCTCGTATATTTCTACAGAATAACTGCCTACCCGGTTAACATGTGCAGCGGTTTCCTTGGGATCACGCAGTTCCGCCATACTGATCATGCGCATGATAATTGAACGGGTCAATTTGGCCCGCTCAAGGGCAATGGCTGCGATACCGGCAAAATGGTACATTATTTTCTCGTCATCTTTTGTATAAGGGATAACCTTTTTTTTCTCATCCTGGGCATTGATAATCTGCAGTATTCCTAGAATGTTACCCTTGCTTGTTTTGAGGGGAATAGTCAGAACAGAAGTTGTTTTATAGCCGGAGGCTTGATCAAATTGACTACTGAAATGATATGACACATCGGCAGGCAGATTATAAACATCGGGCAAATTCAGTGCCTGGCCGGTTAAGGCCACATAGCCTGCTATACTTTTATCATTGATGGGAATGCTAAAGGTAGAAAAAATAAGTTTCTCTCCCTCGGAAAGTTGACTTTGCAGCGTGTCATTCTGAGTGTATACAAAATTAAGCTTTTCTCCATCGTTGATATAAATGGAACCGGCATCGGCGTCAACCCACTGGCGGGCTCTGAAAAGTACACGCTCCAGGAGGATATCAAGGTCATTGATCTTGTTAAGTTCTATGCCTAAAGACGCAATTGATTCCAGTTTTTCTTTTTCACTTAACATGTATGCCTCTCAGTCCTGTTTTATCCGTCTTTTATGTTTTTTATTTTCGGCCTTTGATCATATTACTCAACATTGTTGCATCAATGGGAACAATTTGCTGTCCTCGAACAATGAAGAGTTATGTAACTTAATTTTCATATTTTAACATTATTTTCGTCGATCATTTCTGTGGATGAAGAGGTCTGGCCCACATTTCTCACGAACATTTCACCTTTCAATAGTGGATGGTGATAGTCTGAGGGCATAGAAGATGGTACACAGGATATTAACAGGAACAGAGTGTTTTTGGAGCCGGATCATCTCTCCTTCCGCAGTGCTTCTTCATAGGCAATTCTTGTTTCATTGTTAAAGCAGACAATGAGCACTCTTGCCAATCTATTATTCTCTGTAAGTTCCTTTAGCGTTTCCCGGATAGCTATACTGGCGGCCCGATGTTTGGGAAAACCGTAAACACCCGTACTGATTGCCGGCAAGGCAATACTCTGCAGAGTGAACTCCCTGACAAGTTTAAAACTTTTCTGATAACAGCTTGCAAGCAGATCTTCTTCTCCAGTAGTCCCACCGTGCCAAACCGGCCCCACAGTATGGATGACATATTGGGCAGGCAAATTATGACCTTTGGTTATTTTGGCATCTCCGGTTGCGCATCCATTCAGCTTCCTGCACTCCTCCAACAGTCCGGGCCCTGCAGCCCTGTGTATGGCCCCATCCACGCCGCCGCCGCCCAAGAGGGAATTATTTGCTGCATTTACGATACCATCCACCTCGAGTGTGGTGATATCGGAATTAACCAGTTCTATTCTGTTATTCATTGTGCATCTCCTGTCATAAATGAGATATTTTACATTCTGTTCCTGTTGGATGTTTGACAGTCCTTTTATTTTATGTCATTTTCAGCAATATTATTCATGACATTGCCGGACAGAATGTTGTTCGTATTCTTTTATCAAGTTTACTGTAGACAAAGGAGTTTTAAATCATGCTGAGAAATTTTTTCATTACTGCACTTGCTCTTTTTTTCCTTTCTCCTCTGGGTTTCAATGCAGCCTTAGCTGAAGATATTACTCCAACCTGTTTACAGCTGAATGAGAAAGCCAGCGGCGATATGGCCAAATATTCACTGCATGGAGAAGCCAACGGCCAGGTATTTTTTAGTGGCATCGGCTGCGCTATTGAACATCGAAACAGGGAACTCTGTGCCATGGAAATGATAAGTTTTGACACCACTGCCAAGGTTTATGATTATAACACAGCAGAAGAAATTGACGTAAGTAAGGCATATTTCTGTCTTGATGAAAAAAATAACGAGGCGCCCATTGTGGCATTCGGCTCTCAAGAGGATGCGGAAAAATATGGGGCCGAAAAAGAGGGAGCGGTAATCCTGGATTATACAGGTCTGACTGACAGAGAGCTTAAGTAGTCCCCTCTTCCCTTGCCGGCACATGCAGTCCCAGGGGTGCCAGCACATTTCTTTCTGCCCAAACTCTTAATTCATCGGGAGATTCACCCCGATCGAGCCTGCTACACATATCCTGGAGCTTGGCTCCAATTTCCTCATTTTTCTTGCTGCATTCCATCCGCGCCTTTTCAATCAGGGACCAGTCACCATCTTCCCAGAATTGTTTACTGGCTGCATTTATCTCAGGACAGAGGAGTTTGCGCATTCCATCCAAAAACGAGACGTAAAAGCCCAGTGAACTTTTTCTCTCTTTGGCCAGAATATGACCGAGAAGTCCTTTCGGATGGGTATCGGCAAGAATATCCTTGACTGCCCGTGCAACCAGTTCAAGGGCTGAAGCAGGGAAAGCAGCAATTATTTTTCTAAGCACATCATTATCCAGCATGTTTTTCTGGCTTTCACCCACCTCGTGAAAAATAAAGATATCCAGTTCCTGATCAATAATAGTATCAAAAATATCAATCAGTTTTTCACGATCAAGAACACAGGCATCCTTGACTAAATCGTAGCAGGCAAGCGCCTGCTGCATTGCAATCTTACAGGAAGGGGTGACCTCCTGGATCTGGTCCCAGAAAAAAAAGCGCAGCGGCTCCTTTCTGATATATATGATACCGTCCTGCAGCATGGCAAAGGGGCTGGAAAGCTCCCGGGCTTTTTCTTTTCCCAGTATCAGGGTCGGGCATCCCTCAACCACGCGGTCTTCAAGAACTTCGGCGATAAAAAAAACCGCCTTCATCGACCTGCCATAACCGGCGCCATAAATATGGTTGTCAGAGGACAGGGACTCATTGATTATTGGAAGCAGAAAAGGATCAACCCCTTCTCCGTTAATGGGAATCTGCGAAAACGGTTTATCCTTTATTGTCTCCCAGTATTCTTCTTTTGAGGCGATCCAGTCCAGAAGAACAGGAGAATCCGGCTCCTGCCAAGGATCAAGCCCGTGCTCCCACTTGTAAAGATTGCGCAATTTCAGCACCAGGGTACAGATGGAGTAAATTCCATTGTCCCTGGCATCTGAAATATCACAGTTATGTTTGATTGTTTTTAAAAGAGATGCATCAGTCATGGTGTAATCTTATTGGGGGACTTTTAAATCCCTGCCATTAAGGCTCCCCTCGCCTCAACTTTCTGAAGTTCAAATCCGGGTCCACATTAGGAGTGTACACCAGAATCTTGTTTCCTTCTAAAAACTTCACCGTTGTAGTACTCTGAATTGAATACCAGGCACCGACTCTTTTCCCATTCGGATCCAGGATGTACGCAGCAAAATACCCACCGGTACGATAATTCTGTTCAGGGGCTATGGTATCAATCCATTTTCTCATCTGGGCGTAATCAACATTGGGAATTGTCACCCACAGGTTTCCTGAATTATCCAACTCATAGTCCCTGTGGATTGCCAGGATGGCATCGGGTGCATCATATCCACCGCTGGTGTAATACCTGTGGTCTGGCAAAACCTCATAGTTGAGAAACATGTTGTCCAGATCTCTATTCCGGTCCAGTTTCCCGTAATTGCCCCCGGCAGCACATCCAATCAAAAGAAAAAGCGTAAGAATTGTTGTAAATAAAGTGGATAATCTATTCCAGTTGCTGAATGTATTAAACATTTTTTCCATCATGGCCTTATCCTCCTCATCAATTCTTTATTTACAGCAGATTACTACAAAATCCGCATAAAATTCCAGTATATGAATATAATAATCACCTCTCATTTCTTTTGCCAGATATTCAATACTCTCAACACTTTTTCACCTTTGAAGCAGGTCCTCCCTTGACAGCATCTGTTATCTAATGTAAGCAATTGTTATATCAGAATTTATTGCTTCATTTTTAATAAAATTGTCACGCCGGTACTCATAACCCGTTTTATCCATGCTCAAACGTTACCTGGCTAAAATGCTTGACCATCTAGCCCCTCGAGAGGGGCTTGTTCTGCTGATCATGGCTGTGGTGGTTGGGGTTGCGACCGGGCTTGCCGCTGTTCTCTTTATCCGCCTCATTGCATTTATCCAGATCTTCTTTTATGGCGGCGGCGAAAAAATCCTTCCTGCATTAGGCCGCATATGGATAATCGTGGTTCCGGTGATCGGTGGGCTGCTGGTAGGACCAATCATCGCCAAGTTTGCCGTGGAGGCGAAAGGCCATGGGGTCCCTGAGGTTATGCAGGCCCTCATTCTACGGGGCGGCCGCATCCGGCCCCGTGTTGCCCTGGCAAAAGTTATCGCCTCTGCCCTTTGTATAGGGACGGGAGGATCAGCAGGCCGAGAAGGACCGATTGTCCAGGTGGGTTCCGCCCTGGGATCTTCTGTTGGTCAGTGGCTGCACCTTTCGGATGAAAGGATCAAAAACCTGGTGGCTTGCGGTGCTGCAGCAGGCATAGCAGCTACATTCAATGCACCGATTGCCGGAGTGGTTTTTGCCATAGAGGTTCTGCTCAGTGAAATACAGGTAACCGTGTTCGGCAACGTAGTGGTTTCAGCGGTGGCTGCGAGCATTGTCAGCCAGATTTTTCTTGGTGACCGGCCGGCGTTTGAGATTCCCGGCTATGTCATGCACTCACCATGGGAAATTCTGCTCTATGTTTTTCTAGGTCTTTTGGCAGCGCTTGTCGGTATTCTTTTCATACGGATGCTCTATTATACTGAAGATGTATTTGACCGGCTTGCCATACCTTTATGGCTCAAACCTGCAGTAGGGTCTCTGCTCCTTGGCCTCCTGGCCTTCTGCTATCCATACGTGGGTACCATCTCTTATATTTCAGTAGATGATATGACTCTGGGGCTGCCCATTGTTGAAAACTATCCCCATATTTTTGGTTCAGGCTTTATTTTTCTTGAAGAGGTTCTGCAGGGACGCGCCCCTTTTTTCCTGCTTTTTCTCCTTATTTTACTCAAACCGCTGGCAACTTCATTTACCCTGGGTTCCGGCAATTCCGGAGGTGTCTTTGCCCCGTCGCTTTTTACCGGTGCCATGCTCGGCGGTTCCTTTGGCTACCTGGCCATGCATCTTTTCCCAAACCTCAACATAGAAATCGGAGCCTATGCCCTGGTCGGTATGGCAGCCGTCTTCTCTGCAGCAGCCAGAGCACCACTCACCTCCATGCTCATTGTCTTTGAAATGAGTAACGACTACCGACTGATCCTGCCTCTTATGACAGCAGGCATGATTGCTTCCACTTTTGCCCAATGGTTACACTCCGATTCCATTTACAGCCTGAAACTCACCAAGCGCGGCATCCGCTTTGAACAGGGAAGAGATATGGATATCATGCAGACAGTACAGGTGGAGGAGGTGATGAATAAGGAACCGATCACTATACAACGGGAACAGAGTGTTGCTGATCTTTTCGCAGCCTTTCAGGAGACCCATCTCGGCGGTTTTCCGGTAATGAACAATGAAACAGAATTATACGGCATGGTCACCATGCAGGATATGGAGCGCACCATTCATGAGATGGAACGTACCCTGCATAGAAAAGAGGTCAACTTAAAGGATCTGAAAGTCTGGGATGTGGCAACTCCGGACCCTGTTACGGTTTTCCCGGATGAACCTATCTGGTCAGCCATCAAAAAAATGACGCCCCGTGACCTGGCCAGGCTGCCTGTAGTTTCAAGAAACAATCCGAAACAGTTTATCGGGGTCATCAGCCGCAGTGATATTGTCCGGGCCTATAATGTCGGCCTGATGCGAAAACAAAAAGATCAACTGGTCCATGATCGCTCAACCCTTCGCAAGGTGACCGGACTCGAGTTTATCGAAATCAAAGTGGAAGCCAATTGTTTAGGCACAGGTAAACGGCTGGCTGATATTTCTCTGCCCCAAAATACCAATATTGTCTCAATTCTGCGGTATGGATCTGTTCTCGTACCTGACGGTAACACAAAAATCCTTCCCGGGGATATCATAACTGTGCTCTGTTTTTCCGACCAGAAAGAATCTATTAAAAAATTCTTCATCCGGCACGACTGAGTTAGCAGGAATAAAACCACACATCTTAAGAAAAGGATTTTGCAGGTCCGCAAATCTTCAAATGCAGCTTAAAAACAGCAACGACGCCTGACTCATTAGTGCAGCATAAAAATTGTCGCAGCAATAGCCTTTGAATTAAAAGGCATATTGGGTATTATGACAAAGTCCAAAGGGGAGAAATCAGCACTTTAACATTTGATCAATCAGGGAAATGAAAAAATCCATTACTGAAGAATCCATACTCCTGATAAGCATCTTTAAATGGTTTTTTATAGCAAGCTTAATGGGTGTGGTTGTGGGTTTTTCAACAACCATCTTTTTAAAATGCCTTAGCTGGAGCGCTGCAAATCTGGGCGAACATTCCTACTATTTTCTCCTGCTCCCCCTGGCTTTGGCATTAAGTTCCTATATCACTAAATATCTTGCCCCTGAAGCTGAAGGGCATGGGACCGAAAAGGTTATTGAGGCGGTGCATCGCCACGAGAGTAAAATCAAGGCTATTGTGGTGCCGATCAAACTGGTGACAACTGTCATTACCCTGGCCTGCGGGGGGTCGGCCGGCAAGGAAGGGCCATGCGCCCAGATCGGAGGCGGACTTGCTTCAATGGTTGCTAAGATGTTTCATTTCGATAAAGCAGACCGTAGAAAACTTGTTATCTGCGGCATTAGCGCCGGTTTTGCCTCTGTCTTCGGCACACCCATAGCAGGTGCTATTTTCGGTATTGAAGTACTCTTCATAGGTGGCATTATGTATGAAGTGCTTCTGCCAACCTTTATTGCCGGAGTTATGAGTTACCAGGTTTCTTCCGCCCTGGGTATTTCCTACTTTTATCACACAATCGATTTTGTCCCGGCCTTTACCGAACTTTTTTTCATCAAGGTCCTCATTTCCGGGATTTTTTTTGGCATTTGCTCTCTGCTTCTTATCGAAACCTTGAACCTGTTCCAGAGGCTGTCTGCAAAAATTCCCTGGTGGGCTCCACTGAAAGGACTCCTTGGCGGCACAGCCCTCATACTTTTAACTCTTTTTCTTTCCACCGACTACCTGGGACTGGGACTAAACACCATAGAGGCCGCACTTGCCGGTTCAAAGGTGGTATGGTACGCCTTTGCTGCAAAAATACTATTTACCTGCATTACCCTGACATTCGGCGGCAGTGGTGGCATGGTCACGCCCATCTTTTTTGTCGGTGCCACCTTTGGCACTCTGCTGGCAGCCATTCTTGGTGTTGACCCGGCTACTTTTGCCGCCATCGGCATGGTTGCTCTTTTGGCCGGGGCTGCAAACACCCCTATTGCCGCATCCATTCTGGCAATAGAACTCTTTGGAGCCCAAATTGCTCCCTATGCAGCAGTTGCCTGTGTTACAAGTTTCCTGATGACTGGGCACCGAAGCGTCTATCCGTCCCAGGTATACGCCATTATGAAGTCATCCTCCTTTCGCGACCAGACAGGCAAGGAAGTCACCGATGTCCAGGCGGAATTCCTGCTGCGCAGGAAAAGTCTTACGCGCTATATCCTTTCCATAGTAAGAAAAATCCCCCGCAAATAACGCTCACTTTGCAGACTGACCAATCAAAAACTCATATCTGGAGAGATTCTATTGCCGTCGGGAAATTCCCCATCGGGGCTGGCGCAGTTTTATCACGTATGGTATGCTCCTGCTTCTTTTACAACCCGGGCGAGGATGCTACTCTAAACTGACACAGCAAAGGATTTCTTTTAAAATGGCAAGTGACCCACACAAGATTATCTACTCCATGATTGGAGTAAGCAAATACTATGACAAAAAACCTGTCATCAAGGACATCAGCCTCTCTTTTTTCCATGGTGCCAAAATTGGGGTTCTGGGCTTAAACGGGACCGGTAAAAGTACTGTTTTGCGCATCATGGCCGGAGTTGACCAGGAGTATAACGGCAAAATAACAATGACCCCGGGGTTCACCATCGGCTACTTGGAGCAGGAACCCCTTTTAGGCGAGACTCAAACCGTTTGGGAAATTGTCAAACAGGGAGCCAGGGAGCAGGTTGAGCTACTTGCCGAGTTTAACGAGATCAATGAAAAATTTGCCGAACCTCTTGATGATGAAGAGATGGACGCTCTCATAGGACGACAGGGTGAGGTCCAGGAAAAACTTGACACCCTCGATGCCTGGGATATTGAAAGCAGGCTGGAAATGGCAATGGATGCCCTGCGTTGTCCTCCGGGAGACACCCCTGTCAATATAATATCCGGTGGCGAACGACGCCGGGTGGCTTTGTGCAGACTGCTTTTGCAAAAACCCGATATCCTGCTGCTCGATGAACCGACCAATCATCTGGATGCCGAGTCGGTGGCCTGGCTGGAACACCATCTGCAGCAATATTCCGGCACTGTAATTGCCGTGACCCATGACCGCTATTTTCTGGATAACATTGCCGGCTGGATCCTTGAACTTGACAGGGGGCATGGCATCCCCTGGAAGGGCAATTATTCATCCTGGCTGGAGCAGAAGCAGAAAAGGCTGCGTCTTGAAGAAAAACAGGAAAGTGAAAGGCAAAAGACCCTGGAACGGGAACTTGAATGGATCAGGATGTCACCCAAGGGCAGGCACGCCAAGTCCAAGGCCAGGATTAACTCCTACGAAAACCTTCTCAACCAGGGGATGCAGAAAAAAATCCAGGATCAGGAAATATATATCCCCCCTGGACCAAGATTAGGCAAAACTGTTATTCAGGCCGATCAGGTATCCAAGGCCTTTGGTGACAGATTGTTGTTTGAGGATATGAGTTTCAAGCTGCCTCCGGGCGGCATAGTCGGGATCATCGGCCCGAACGGTGCCGGCAAATCAACATTGTTCAAGATGCTCACCGGTAAAGAGAAACCGAGCAAAGGCACAATCAATCTCGGAGATTCCGTCAAGCTGGCTTACGTTGACCAGAGCCGCGATGTTCTGAATCCTGAAAAATCAATCTGGCAGGTCATCGCAGATGATCAGGATACCATTACTCTGGGTGATCGTGAAGTCAACTCCAGAGCCTATGTAGGACGTTTCAACTTTTCAGGTTCGGACCAGCAGAAAAAAGTAGGCCAGCTTTCCGGTGGCGAGAGAAACAGAGTGCACCTGGCCCGCATGTTGAAAGAAGGTGCCAATGTGCTTTTATTGGATGAACCAACCAACGATCTTGACGTCAACACCCTGCGTGCCCTGGAAGAGGCCCTTGAAGGTTTTGGCGGCTGTGTTGCCGTCATCAGCCATGACCGGTGGTTCCTGGATCGAATCTCCACCCATATCCTGGCTTTTGAAGGTGACAGCAGGGTGGTTTGGTTTGAAGGAAATTATTCGGATTATGAAAATGACAGAAAAAAACGGCTGGGAGCTGCAGCAGACCAGCCGCACAGGATAAAATACCGCCAACTGACCCGGGCCTGATTAGTATCGAAGTGGTTCAACAATCAATATTTTTTTACCTTGCAAAACAGCTCTGCAGTACTTAAGTTTATCAAGACCCAAATATACCAATGACATTTACCAAACAATTAACTTTTTCAAATAAATTATAATACAATGAAAAAAATCATAGCCCTGACAATCTCTGTAATTCTCTTGATTTTCCTTGGTTCCCAGCTTGTTCCCGCCGCCCAGCAGAAATTCCCCGGCCTGGAGCAACAGAAATCCCATTTTAAAACGGTCACCCCTAAAGAAGCCCAAAATTTAATGGAAAACCGCCAGGATTTGCTGCTCATTGATGTCCGCGGCCAGGATGAGTTATATGAAGGCTACATAGAAGGCTCAACTCTGATACCATTATGGGACATCATCAAGGGCACCCGACGGCCTCCCCAAAACAAACCGATCCTGCTTATCTGCGCAGTTGGCGGACGCAGCCTTGCACTGGGTAAACTCATGTCGAAAAACGGCTGGGATGAGATTTATAATCTCAAGGGTGGCATCTCTGCCTGGAAAAAAGAAAAACTTCCTTTGAAGTATTAGTGATTGAAGAGTGAGATACCGACTCCTACAGCTTTTGCTCCCGCCTGCAAATACTCGCTCACATTTTCAATAGTTACACCACCAACTGCCACTAGAGAAATATAATCAAAGGGACCGCGAAGTTCTCTGATATATTGAGGTCCTCCAAAGGCTCTGCAGGGAAAAACCTTTACAAGTGAAGCTCCGGCATCCCAGGCCTTACAAACTTCAGTCGGGGTAAGGGCGCCGGCAACTACCGGAATATCTTTGTTTCGGGCAAATCCGATTACGCCTACATCAATGTTTGGAGTAACGAAGAACATGGCGCCGGCATCATAGGCTCTTTCGGCTTCTGTAATATTTCTAACTGTAACTGAATAATCTGGCAGAATAGTTAACATTGCCAGTACACACCTTAACTCGACTTTAGCCTAAAAATAGTTTCTATTTGGGCAAGCAATCTCATAGTTGACCTTGGAGGAGAGTAATGCGCCTATTTCCTATAAAATTTATGATAATAATGCTCTTAGCACCAGTTCTTCTCTTGTTCGTGACAGGTGGTTCCAATGTCACTTTGGGCGAGGTTATTATGCCAGAAATTAAGGTTGTAAATTTGCCAAAGCCTGATACCGAGGGAACTGTACCTCTGGAGTCCACACTGCAGAAACGTCGCTCCGTCAGGCATTATAGAGATTCTTCGATTTCAATAAAATTAATATCTCAGTTGTTGTGGGCGGCCCAGGGTATTACCAGCCAGCAAGGATTCAGAACTGCTCCCTCGGCAGGAGCCCTGTATCCTCTTGAAATCTATATAATTGCAGAAAATGTAGATGGATTAGAAACGGGCATATACAAGTATTTATCTGCTGATCATACGCTATTGTTAACCTCCGAAGGGAAGTACTCCAAAATACTCTCACAGGCTGCTCTTTGGCAAGAAGCGATCAGCCAAGCTCCTGCAGTTTTTGTCATTTCTGGAGTACAGAAAAAAACGACCGGCAAGTATGGAAACAGAGGGGTACGCTACATGTATATTGAAGCTGGCCATACGGCACAAAATTTATGTCTACAGGCAGAGGCTCTTGACCTTGGTTCAGTTCCCATTGGTGCATTTACAGACCATGAAGTGGCCAAGATTCTGCAAATGCAAAAAGGTGAAGCTCCAATTTATATTATTCCCGTAGGCCGAGCAAAATAAACACCAGAGTTTTAGAGAAAATATCTCATGGATATTGTATCGTAAAAAATCATATTCTGGTTGAGCAATTTTTAGCGCTTTTTTTTATTTCACGATTGACAATGTCTGTTATACAGCAAAATTCGTGAATGATTCTTCAATGAGTTAACACAGAACATGCGAGGTAAAAAACATTATGAGTATGCTAATGAACTTAATAGGTGCGGCACTATTAATGCTGTCTGCAGTATATATCTTTAGGAGAAAATCACATGGAAAACGAATAAATGCCTATTTCTGTAACGCTGTTAGACTTTATGCATTAACTAACGAAGAAGATGCTAGAATTGCAATAGTTACTGCTGCAAAGGTTGCAGCAAAAAGACAGCGGGGTTCAATGGTTAAATATTTGCAAAGTATGGCATCAGACATAAAAAATATGAGTGAAAATGATTCGAAACTAAAAGCCCATACAGACAAGTTCGTTGAATCGTCAATTGAGTTGGCAGAAGAAATATCATCAAAGGAATGGACAATAAGCGATATCACTAAACAAAAAGAGGAATTAGGTAACATAAATTCAGAGTATCTTGTTGCACTTGATAAAGCCGATTCAACAATATTTGCAAAAAAGCATCCCCAGTTATTTAAATGAAATATTCTTCTACAACACTCGTTGATGGGGCGTTTTTTTATTGACAGCCTTTCTGCAGAAACATTATAAATTTTATAAAGTCAGGATGTTGAGCAGTTTGAGATGGCTGTCTCGGTTTTGAGCACGGGCTAAAAAACGATTATTTCCACCGAATAACAAAGTTAGGGTCGGAAGAGAATGCAGAGAAGAGATTTTATTAAAGCATTAACTGCAGGGGTTATACTCAGCGGGGTTGCCCCTTTTCCCCTTGTTTCTGCCAACCAGCTATTGCCACTGCACCAAGGACTCGCCCAATCCTCATTTGACAGCAATATCAAAGACTATCTCCACAAGATGCGAAATTTTGACCAATCGCACCCCGGCGATATCTATGTTGAAAAAGAGCTGCTTCCGGTACTCCGTTCATGTGTATCACGCCTCAAAAGACTTGAACACATGGTCGGACATGGAAATTTTTACCTCTTGGGTTTTGACGATGGCCTCGCCATTGCCCGTCACTATTCCGAGGTTGGTGAATTTACCAAAGAGGAGCAGGACTTTCTTGAAAGGATTTTCTACACGGACAGTTCTGTCTATGGATTTATCGGTGAGAAGCCCATAAAAAAAATGACCTCACGCATCCATAAGAACGACGCTGTAAAAATTCCACATACAGGAAATTATGTGTATCGTGGCATATCGCACGAAATATATAAAAAGCTCAAAAACAGTGCAGACGACAAGTTGTATCTGACTTCCGGCATAAGGGGTGTCGTCAAGCAGTTTCTTCTCTTCCTCGACAAGGCGGAGACCAAAGGAGGAAATCTTTCTCAAGCGTCCCGCTCGTTAGCGCCCCCTGGGTATTCGTATCACGGTATCGCGGATTTTGATGTCGGCCAAATTGGGTATGGAGCATTGAATTTCACCGAGAGATTCACTACAACCGAAGTATTCAAAAAGCTTGAAGACCTTGAATTTGTTAATCTAAGGTATAAGGAAGGCAACCTCAAGGGTGTACGTTTTGAGCCGTGGCACATCAAAGTCTTTCCCAGGGGATAATAATTATTCCCGGCACTCCTTTTTTCCGGATTGCCCGCATCCCAGAATTGAATGCCCCCGCGCTACTCAAAATAAAGAGTAACCGCGATTAATTCCAGTTAAACCAGGGGGCCCTCCCTTGTCAGAAGTAATTTAAGAAAAATATATAGAACCCGCAAAAGCGAATAATCAAGATTGTGCTGTTTTCGGATAATTTGTATTAATTTATGCGGCAGCCTTTTTATTCACTGTGCCGGCATCTTCTTCTGTATCGCTTTCCTCTTCCTCTTTTTCAAGCTCAGATTCATCACTTTCGGAACTGTCAGATTCTGATTGAGTGACTGCCTGGATCTCAGTTTTCTGGAGTGCTTTTTGCAGCTGATTAGTCACATCGGAGATCATATACTCAGCGCCTTCAAACCAGATAACGTTTTCAGCCAAATCATCTAAGCGTGTTACAACCGCAGATCTTTGCAAAACCATCAGTTTTGAAACGGTCTCCTTCACTTTGCTGCGAAATACTTTACTTGCGTCTTTGTCACCGCTATCGAGTTTCTGTTCCGCTGACTTCAATGTGTCAACACCCTGCTGGAGTAATACTGTCGCTCCTTCAAACCAGATAATATTAGGGTTATCTTTTTGGGTCATACAGGTGCCCTGGCATGAATCTCTCAGTATGAAAAGCTTGGAGATGGAATCCTTTATGCTGTTATCTTTTTTTGCTACTTTTTTCATCGTTTCCTCCCTTTATTTGTTGATTGAAAATGTTAATAATTTGTTATTAATAGTTTTTTTTGCAACAATGTTACAATCAATAATATTTCAGAAGCTGTTTTGAAGAGCAACAACAGCTGAAATGCAGATTATTCATTTCCATTTGTTCAGGATGGTTTGTTTAACTCCTTGAGAATATTGAAAAGCCTCCCTTACCAACAACAACAAATCTTCATACCCGAATGGCTTAAAAATCAGGTAATCTATTCCTGAGCAGCCATATTTCTCCTCATAAAATCTGCTTGGCAGTGTAACCATCATTGCAACAGACATGCTTCGATCAATTATTTCAAGCTTATTAACAAAACCGGGAACATCCAGCCCTGGAATACTATGATCAAATAGCACCAGATCGTATCTTCCGTTTATGAGCTTTGCAAAGCAGTCAGATTTAACCATAACCAGGGAAACTCTACAACCGATCTGTTTAAGCATTTCTTCAATCATGAGTGACTGATCGGTTCTATTGTCAAATAGCAAAACATCCATGTTATTCATATCTAACATGGCAACACCTCGGGCTGAATCAGTAGTTTGGCTTATGTTAATTTACGATCCAGTTTATTCGGCGCCTCTTCCTCCATCATATTTTTTGTAGCCAGTATTTCCACACCGTCAAAATTCTTTGTTTTAAAGTCGTCAAGTTCTCTGAAATCAGAGAGTATCTCTGAGATTATCTCTAATTGCTCTTTTATAATAGCAAGTTTATTTTTTGTGTGTTTTTCCTTGGATTTGTTTAACAAAAGATCAACATAGCCGAGAATTATCGTAAAAGGCCGACTGAATTGAAAGACTATGGAAGCCGATGCAGCCAGTGTTCCCCGAAGCAGGTGGTCTTCATTTTTGCCATAGCCTGAACGCCTATCCGCACCACACCGTCTATCACCTGATTTCCCCCTACCCTCAGGTGCCGTCCGATTACCATCTTTTGGCCTGTCCCATAATTTTTGTTGATTGTTGATCTTGCTTCTTGTTTCCATTCCTGCACTCTGCAAAGATAGTTTCAAACTGACAGAAGTGTTTTCTTTTGGGAAGATCTCATTGAATTACATTCCGGCCTTTAAAATAATCATTAGCTATTGATTAATATAAGCATGATAAAAAATCAGCTGCAGTTTATTTATCCAATCCAAAAAATCAGTTCTTTTGAATAACGGCATTTCAAATCATCTTGAATCCTGATAATATAACTTATTATTAATATTCGGACCGACTGTCAATTGAATAAATCATATGGAATTTTACATCCTCTGAAGTCAAAATGTCTGTAAGTCTGAATAATAGATCGAAAGGTTTTTCCAGTTTGCCACTGAATATGGCAACATAAAAAAAGACGTGGAGATATCAACATCGTAGAAAGCGATCTTCAATTAGTAATATTTCTAAATATTGCTGGAATTATTTTATGCAATATATCGTAAATAGTTGGATATATCGTGCCAATAAAAAAACCGAAATTGGGGAAGGCATTCCGGTTCTGGTTCGGCAATAATCTCTTCTGCCACAGTCTTCCTAGCCTGTTCAACCGCTGCAAGAAGGTTTAGCCTGTTTCGACTCGTACTCATGGACCACTTTCTCGTCTTTATGACTGGCCTTTTCTGCTTCTGCAGCTAAAAGTAATGCTTTTCCAGCCGGAACTGTCGAAACAAACTCCGGTGGAAACAGGTGTTCCCAAAGCCTTTTGGCATCAGCATGGTTCGGATTGATTGCTAAAGCGCGTTTGCAATCGACAAGGGCAGCATCAAATCGACCGTTTTGAAGAAGAATTTTTGCACGCTCCCAGAAAGCCTCGGCAACAGCCGGTCCCCCTGTCACCATCATGTTTGCTCCTGGTTCATAATTATCAGGCAGGACTTTCTGTACCTGGTCATGATTCATCGAGCTAAACAGTGCCAGTATCAAGTAGAGAATGGCAACAACACCCCCGGCAAAGAATATGTAAGTCAGGAAGGTTAGTGTCATAAAATATTACTGTTTTTTTGTTCCATTATTCATCTATTCGTTTTGCTTCATCCGATAGTAAAAAGTTTCAGGACTCAAGCCATGCAAGGCTTCAGCCTGAGTTGCAATTACACTGGGCAGGGCCTGGATAGCTTTTAGTGCCGACTCTTTATCCATAAAATAGTCTTCCAGTAAGATATTCATTAGAACCTGGCCACTTTCATTTCTTGAAGGGATAATCACCAGGGGTGGTGGTGATTTCCTGTATTTCCGCAGTAAACGATAAGCGCTTTGAATATTGTCAAAAGTAATGATTCGTATCCACCATACTTCTTCTGCTTTTGTCGTAAGGGTAACGGGAATTGTAGGGAAACGGATTTTATGCCCCACTTGCAACAATTCAGGACTCTTAAGATTCGGATTGACTGCTAAAACAGTTTTAACGTTTTCAGAATTAAAGCTCCATGGGCCGTAAATTCTGCGGACCATATCACCAAAAGCTTCTCCTGGAGCAGTAATAATATCACCAAGATATTCAGGTGGCTCTACCCGCTTCTCTGTAAAATCATGAAAATAAGCCTGCTGCAGTTCCAGAACAGACTTCGTGGCAGGTAGGGATTCCGATTCCCTAGTAGCGACAAAAGTTTTTTCCTCCTCCTGGTCATAAAATGCAGGGAAAAACACCTGATCTCCGACTTCCAGGTTATGGGGACCCTTTAAGTGGGGGTTGGCATCAATAACTTGGTCTATATATTGCTTTTTCAAGTAGCCCGGTCCGTAAATCTGCTGAATCATGACCAGGAGGGTATCACCGGGTCTTACTTCCCGTACTTCCCTGTTGGCCGGATTAACAATAGGTTCATCTTCTGGTACCGATTTTAGTTCAGCCATAGCCTCTTCATCAATAACTTCGACTGATTCGGGCACAGGAACTTCTGCAGTTGAGGCTTTGGCTTCGGGCTGATTCGGAATTGCAGCAGACTTTTTAGCTGGTACCTCTCCTTCGATCTGCTCCTCTGCTGGCATGACCGGTGGTAGAGTTTCTTTTATGATTGCGGATGTATTTGGGGGTGCTTCTCTGGTCCGTTCCGGCGGGATTTTTTCTTGTGTTTCTTGTACCGGTTTAACTGGTTGCGTCTCTTGCGGTAATACATTTGTGGGAACAGACACTTGCAGCAGGTGACCTTGCCAGGGCACGTTCAGTGTCACGATTTCTTCTGACCATAATCCGAGAACCAGCATGAAAAGGATGAGACTGGCGAGGAAGGTAGTTCGTATAATCTGCAATTTTTTTGCCCTTTTGGGGATAAGCAGTTTGGCGGAGCGCAGAGTCATGAACCAGTCAGCTTTTTTCAGGTTTTCAATAACCAGTGTCAAGAATATGAAGTGGCAGAGGTCAATGGTTTCTTTGGGATGCCCTTGAGTCATGCGATAAATAACCCACTGGGAAGGTATACTGAAAAGTACCGGGGGAGAACCCGGATCGGTTGCAGCCTGTTCCAGGTGAAAGCGAATCAGTTTTCTCACGTCTGTAAAGTCGAAAGGTTTTGGTGCGGTGGTTAAAAAAATGCGGCCGTTTAAGACTTTGTTCGCATTAATTTTCCTCTGAAACGATGGCTCACCGCACATGACAGTCTGGAGAAAACGCCGACAGTCAGGGTGATAGTCATAAAATGAATTCAGGGCATTGAGGCAGAAGTCTGGAAGATCCTGGCTATTATCAATAAGCAGAAGAACAATCTTTTTCTCCTGATTATAAAGTTTGTAGAAAAAGCTATTGAAAGCCTTCTGGAATGTATTGTCATCAAAACCAGCGGGAGCATTGATAGTTTTGAAAATACCCGCAACAGTAATTAGGAATTGCTGCAGATCCCTGAACTGAGGATTGCTGATCAAAAGCACAACTGTTTTATTGTCTGCGCTGAACTTTTGCGCTAGTTGGTTTAAAAGAGTGGTTTTCCCTGATCCCTCAGCACCTATCACTAATTGATATCCTGCACCAAGTTGGATGTTATCGGAAAGCTTCTCAGTTAAATCCCTGACAGCCTTGCATAGATATATTTCCGAGTCTAAAGGAGAGACAAAGGGTTCAGTTTTGCACTGGAGACTACTTATAAAATCCATAGAGGAAGAGAGGAAAAGATGCTAATGTAAAAAATCCGCGTGCGTGCCAGATACCAAATAAAATTTTCAGCCGTTATGCAATTAGCAAGAGGACCATTGATTCTGCCACGGCATAAAACGCACATCAAAAGATAGCATTTATAGAGTCAGCAAGCAAGTGAGTTTATTTTTTATTACTTTATGGGATAGAAAACATGAGGGTCAAGCTGATCTAGCCCGGGTTTCTCACAAGCCGAGACGCCGGATAGACAAAGTGTAAGGGAATTGAACTATACTTTAGTATGTTTAACACCTTACACTGCAGGCTATACGGATGTATCGGCTTGCCTTTGGCGAACAGTTCAGCATGTTTAAATTTACACATTCGTAAACACTCTGTTCCTGTCAATATCCCGTATACCATCTTCCATGCCCTCAGCCTGTCAACATTCACTATTCAATGCTGAAATGTTCGTGAGAAATGCGGGCTAGCATGTCTGCATGTGTACTCGTGAATGATTCTCAAGTTGAGTTTTACCTCCAATGCCATTTCACGCAGCCGAACAGCGCAAAAAGATGGAACAGTGCGAGGGGTATAAAGACAGGCAAGAAAAATAAACATAAAATTTATTCTGGCGTAAAAAAGCGCAGCCGTAAGGCATTGGT
>JBDLJI010000002.1:0-24737 GCA_039714455.1 Thermodesulfobacteriota bacterium | reverse complement strand
GAGTCTCTCTCGATTAAGTTTTTCTCGATTTGCTCTACCATCTCACTAGGAAATCGGGTATAGTGCCCAGCCGAAATTTCATATAACCTTAGACTTTAAAATAGAGCAATTAATTGGAGGAACATAATGAAGTTGATATTATTAGGAGCCCCAGGGGCAGGCAAAGGGACTGTAGCAAAAATGTTGACAGCCATAGATGGTTCAGTCCAGATTTCCACTGGGGATATTCTGCGTGGTGCAGTCCAGGCGGGGTCAGAACTCGGTAAAGAGGCAGAAGCATACATGAAGAGAGGCGATTTGGTCCCTGACTCCCTGATTATGGGAATAATGGAAAAAAGACTGCAGGAGTCTGATTGCCAAAAAGGTTTTCTCCTTGACGGCTTTCCAAGAACAATTCCCCAGGCTGAAGCACTGAAAGATCTGCTGGCTAAATTGGATATTACTCTTGATATGGCAGTTAACATTGATGTGCCCCGGGAAGTAATTCTCGACAGGTTATGTACACGGAGAACTTGTGAGAACACGGAATGCCAGGCAATCTATAATGTGAAGAGCAACCCGCCAAAACAGGAAGGGATCTGTGATAAGTGCTCCAGTGCTGTTATCCAGAGGGATGATGAAACAGAGGAAGCCATTTTGCATCGGCTTCAGACTTATAACGATAAAACAGCACCCTTGATCGGGTTTTATGAAAAGGAAGGACTGCTTAAAACCGTTTCCGGTACGTCCAGTGATACTGTTGTACAGGAATTAAAGGCTCCGCTGGGATTCTAATTGCAATAAACTGTTTAGGAATGCACGATATGAGAAGTTTGTTTCCAGAGGGAAGCTGAAAGATTTGAAAAATAAAACAAGTGAGATGAAAAATGTCAGAATCGCCTGTAATTAAGACGGAATTCAAGGGTTTGAATCTTGTCCATCGTGGCAAGGTCAGGGATCTTTACGAAGTTGAAGACAAACTCCTCATGATAGCCACTGACCGGATTTCAGCATTTGATGTGGTAATGGATGATCCCATCCCCAATAAAGGCAAAGTTCTCACCGAACTTTCTTTGTTCTGGTTTGACTTTTTAGACGATATTTTGCCTAACCATCTGATTACTGCGGATGTTGGCGAATATCCCTCTGCCTGTCAGCCGTATTTGGAGGAACTGCGCCACAGAAGCATGCTGGTCAAGAAGGCAAACCCCTTACCAATTGAGTGTATTGTCAGGGGATATCTTTCAGGTTCATTCTGGAAGGCATATCAAAAGGATACTACTGTCTGCGGCTTTCCACTGCCGCCAGGGATGGTTGAATCAGATAAATTTGATAAACCTCTGTTTACCCCTTCAACGAAAGCTGAACAGGGAGAGCATGACGAAAATATTTCCATTGTAAAGATGGAAGAACTCGTTGGTAAAGATGAGGCTGCAAAAATTATTGAAGTGTGCACCGAATTGTACCAGAAAGCAGCTGATTATGCCCTGAGCAAAGGTATTATTATCGCGGATACAAAGTTTGAATTAGGTTGGTTCGAGGGAGAATTGATCCTCATTGACGAGGTGCTTACCCCGGATTCATCCAGGTTTTGGCCCTTGGATCAATATACACCGGGGACCGGACAACCGAGCTTTGACAAACAGTTTCTGCGGGATTATTTGTCAACACTCGACTGGGATAAAAAGCCACCAGCACCACCACTCCCGGAAGAAATTCTTATAAAGACCGGCGCCAGATATGGAGAAGCTGTTGAGAAAATCATAGGCACCTGATCTTACGGAAGAGAGATTTTCTTAAGAGGTATATCGAGTCTGGTGTTCGAAGACCGGCAGGAAAAATTTTAGGGCCTGGTTCATGAAGAATGTATCTGTCAGATCCATGTTTTTAAAACAAAGGGAATAAAAGGGATCTTTTTTTTCACCAATTAAATTATAAGCATTTCCCTCCCACTCGCTATTAGCCTTTAGTAGTGCCTCCCGCTTACTTTTGCCTTTATAAATTTCCCCGGCAAAAACAAAAGAAGTCCGAGGAAAAAAATGTAGAGGTTCCGAGAGGCCCTGCCAGTACAAGGTGAGCAACTGTTCAAGGTAAACACTGTTTTCTGAAACAGGGTTGTACTTATAAATTATGTCCCTGCCGGCAAGAAAAGTATTCGTTTCTGATTCAGGCTTATCGTGATTATTGATGCGGTTAAGCACAAGATGGCTGATCCAGCCCCGGATTATATCTTTTGGTTTTATTGATGCATAACGGTATTGAACCATGCCGGCCTCAATGAGGTTATCCAAATGCCCGGAGATTTTAAAATCATTCACATCAAGATTAACTTCCTGATGCTGCGGTTTGTTTTGCAAAAACAACGTATCAAGCTTTCTTATAAATGATTGCACCGCAGACACCGTCCGGGTGAAATGAATCTCGCCCATTTTGCCATGGGGAAGTATACCTGCCGACCTTTTCACCTGGTAAAGTTTTTCACAGTCGTGTCCTTCCATGAGATGTTTCAGGATATCGTTTTCCAGTGTATATCTTTCCAGACCTTTAACAACAAAAGGTTCAGTGGTATTGAGGCCCTGAGTTTCTTCAACGGATGCAATGCCAATCTTTTTGATCATAAGATATCTGACCGGATGGGTGAAGAACTTGATTAATTCACTCAGTTCAACCTGTTTGCATGTGTCGGAAGGGGTAGAGAGTGGGGATGTAATAACGGGACATATTCTATGTTGTTTTGATGTGAATGCAACTGTCGCATCACAGTTTTCTGCAGAATAGCTGAAGAATTTTTTCTTATTTGTCTTATCTTGTAGGCTGAAGTAATCAGGATGAAAAGGCTGCAATCTATGGTGTGTGGTAAGATGATTAATTATTTCAAATGAAGAACTATTTTGATTTTCTATTTCATATCCCTGTTCAATATAATCCATGAGTTCGCTGACAAGGACAGATGGAGGTTTTTCACTGCCATCCTGGATTGATTGTCCTGTAAAGCTTATATAGAGCTTTTTACGTGTTGACAGGATGGTCTCGAGAAACATGTAACGGTCGTCATATCGCCTGGAGCGGTCCCCCGGTTTTGGGTCCAGGGCCATGAGGTCAAAGCTTCTTCTGCGTCCTGGACGCGGATACAAACCGTCATTCATGCCCAGCAGACAGATTGCTTTAAACGGGATTGCCCGCATGGGAAGCATAGAACAGAAGGTGATGCCTCCTGTCAGAAAACCTGCCCCGCCGACAATGGTCGAGTAACGTTGCTCAAGGGAGTCGAGTAAATATGACTGAATTACATCAATTGGTACCAGGGTATTGAAAGATGTCTGAGATTGCAGTTCTCTTAAGCCATAGAGCGATTGGTGCAGAAGCCTGTCATCTGCTTCAGATGAATCATCTGCAAGAAGAAATGTGTCTTTAAGAAGAAGGAGGTGGCCAGACCATTCTGCAAGAGTATGTTCTTGCTGGAGGATTTCCGCCAGATTAAAAAGGGCTTCCGCGTAATCAAGGAAATTGCCAAGGAGTTTAGTGTCGTTTCCTTCTATATGGTCATAAGGAAGAATATCTCGGAAAAGAATTTTATTGTCTCCCGGGGTGGCATATCCTAACAGCAACCGGTTGAGGCCTGCTCTCCAGGTATTTTCAACATAATTGGGAAGGTTGATAGCTTTCTTGTGGTCCTGGTCAATCCCCCAGCATATGCGTGTTTGGTAAATCCATCTTTCCAGAGTGGGAAGTTCATGGTCATTTATGGTGAAGCGGTTTTTGATCGGTTCTGTTTTGAGAAGACCAAAGACATCAATGCTGCTGAAGCGACTTTTGGAAATTGACAGGATTTCAAAAAAAGCATCGATGTATTTGCTTGATTTTTTGATTGATTGATCTGAAATGCTGTAGGGCAGCCTGTTAGCAGATGAGTTGCCGGCATCAAATACTGCCCTGATTAAAGGGGCATACTCGTTTATGTCCGGGGCCATGACGAGAATATCCTTTGGCTCAATGGGTTCACTTTCAGCAGACTGGTCAAAAAGATCCAATAACTGGTCATGGAGAATTTCAACTTCGCGCATGGGACTATGACAGGATTGAAAAGTGATCGAGGTATCGCTGTTTTTGATTTTCTTTTTGGCAACAGATGAGTGGAGTGAAGAGCCGGGATTTCCACGTAAATAAAGTATGTCCTGCTGGATGCATGAAAGGAGAGATCCTGAGCCTGGATCCTGGAAGAGCTCCTGGTCCGTACATTCTAATCCTTGAACCATTGCAAGAAAATCTCTTCCAAGATGTCCCATTGATGACAGAAGATTGTTGCCATGTTCCAGATGCAGCAGTTCCTCAGTTGATGCTGCTTCCCTGTTTATTTTTACAATGTCCCTGTCTGCAATGATATCAAACCAGAATTCCACGCAGGGATTCATGATAAAAATATGCAGATCTATATGGTGTGCCAGAGCTGAAAGGACTCTCAGATGATAAGGGGGCAGGGATGATATCCCAAAGACGGAGATTCTTCCTGGGAGCTGCCCTGTATCAAAATCGGAATCCAGGATTTTTTCTTCAAAGTAACTCAAAAGTCTGGCCCGGTGAAACTCGAAGATGTTCTTATTTTTTTGCAATCTTTCTATAAGGTGAGACCATAAGATGTGTTGCCATCGATGTTCAGCAGAAGGTGTATTTGTGTCAGCTTCCCAACCCAGAACCATATCAGGTCTGAAAAGGGTGTACTGGTCAAATAAATCAGCAACTTCATGTGCCAGTTGGTAGAGTTTCAGCCCATTATCCGATTCAAGGTAGTGTCGCACTTTTTTAAAATGAGGAGTTTGCAAGTGTTCAGGTATTATATCCATCAGATGCCAAGTGATAAATTCCTTATCATAGGGAGATGAATCAGAAATTTCCGGCATGAACAGCTTGTAGATATTACGGATAAATGTGTTAGGAAATGGGCATTCACAATTAGCCCAGATATTTAAACGGCCGGCAGTTTTCAAAGCTAACCAGCGTGCCATTCCCCTGCTCTGAATGAGGATGATTTCTTTCTCTAAAGGCGGGAGAGGATCAGAATTGAGGAGTTCGGCAAGTTTGCCGGCAAGTATTTCAAGCCTGTTGCCGGTATAAAGATGAATGCCGGGCATTAATAATTCCTAAATATACTATAATTACTGATGATTGACAGGCATGTGTTCTTTTTATGAGCCTGACGAATTTTTTGCTCCAAAAGAGAAGCATGCAAAATATTAATCGGAGATGTCTGTGACCTTGCCTGATTTAACCATGTCACGACCTTCTTCTTTAGCCTTGTAGAGGGCCTGGTCAGCAGCAGCAATGAGAACTTCCTGGTTCATTCCCGGTGAGGGGGTAACAGCAGAAACGCCGATACTGATGCTGACAATATCAGTGACCTTGGATTTTGCATGTTCAATTCTTAAATCTTTGATTTTCAGGCGCATTTCTTCTGCCACTTTAATTGCCCCGTTTAAATCCGTATCCGGCAGGACTGCCGAAAACTCCTCGCCTCCGTAACGTGCCAGGAGGTCTGTCTCACGATGAATGGCAGATTCAAGGCCTTTGGCAATCCTTTTAAGACAATCATCACCACCTTGATGTCCATAATGATCATTGTAGAGCTTAAAAAAATCAATATCGAGCATAATGAGTCCAATTGATTTTTCGCCTCGTATTGATCGACTCCACTCTTTTTGTAGCGCTTCATCAAAGCTTCTGCGGTTGGCAATACCGGTCAGGCCGTCCAGGGTGGATAATTTTTGCAGGGCAAAGTTGGCCTCGGCCAACTTTGCCCTGCTTTCTTCAAGAGCACAGAATGCCTCGTCTCTTTCAAGTTGAGTGATGTAAGCCTTGGAGTGATAACGGATTCGCGCTATCATTTCAATCTTGTCAGGGAGTTTGACCATGTAATCATTGGCACCAATCGTGAATGCCTCGCTTTTTATGGAGGCATCATCTTTCGTCGACAGGACTATGATAGGAATTTTTGCGGTGGCCTTGTTCACCCTGAAGTAACGTACCATCATAAGTCCGTCAACCTCAGGCATTACAAGAGCCTGAAGAATAACAGTCGCATTGATTTCAGCGGCAAGTTTTATCGCTTTTGTGGGATCCTGGCAGTAGTGAAATGCAATATCTTTTTCGCTGCTGAGGGCTCGTCGGACTGCCTCTGAAATCATTACCTGGTCATCAATGAGCAGTACGGTTGTTTGATAATGTTCCAGAGAAATTTTTGAATTGTTGGTTTTGCTCATTATCTTTTACTCTGATTGGCAAGGATATAATTGCTGATAGCTTTACCTATTTTGCCTGCAGGCAGGATGTCTGTTGCTGCTCCAAGCTGGACTGCCGCCTTGGGCATGCCATATACAATACTTGAATCCCGGTCTTGGGCAATTGTATACCAGTTACGATTGTGAAGTGCAAGAAGACCTTCTGCCCCATCCCTGCCCATGCCTGTTAGAAGGGCAGCAATACCTTTACCGGGCCAAAACTGGGCAATGCTGGAAAAGAATACATCAACCTCATAGCCTCTGGAGGTGAGCATTTTTCTTTCTACCTCACGCACCGTTATTGAGTCATCTACAACAAGGATGCGCTTGGTTTTTCTCTCCTTCATATCATCGGCGCGACCGATTCTCATCAGCCGATTGCCGCTGATCAACTGATCCAGTGAACGGAAAACGTCTTCTACGTCAATGATCTGTACAGGAGTGCCGTCTTCAAGTATTGAAGCAGAATTTATATCTTTACAAAAGAAAAAGTCAGTACAGGGCAGATCCCGGGGTGCGGGGGAAAGGAATCACATCCCTGATATTGTTCATGGATGTGACAAACTGTAAAAATCTCTCAAATCCAAGGCCGAATCCTGAATGAGGCACGGTGCCGAAACTTCTCAGGTCCAGATACCAGTTGTAATCATCCAGATCGAGATTTAATTCTTTCATTCTGGAAACGAGAAAATCATAGCGCTCCTCTCTTTGGCTGCCGCCAATTATTTCACCAATACCGGGTAATAGCAGATCCATAGCTGCAACGGTTTCATTGTCATCATTTAACCGCATATAAAAAGGTTTAATTCCCTTGGGATAGTCAGTAACAAAAACAGGATTTGCAAATACCTTTTCGCAGAGATATCGCTCGTGTTCTGCCTGCAAATCAGCTCCCCAGCGAAGAGGGAAATCAAAAACCGTATCTGATTTTGCAAGGATGGAAATGGCCTCAGTATACGTTATATATGTAAATGAACTTTTCAAAACAGTTTCGAGTTTTTTATGTAACCCCTTGTCTATAAAATCAGCAAAAAGCTGTAGGTCCTGTTGATTATGTTTCAATACATATTCTATCAGGTATTTCAGGAAAGATTCTGCCAAGTTCATATTTTCAGTAAGATCACAAAATGCAATTTCAGGTTCAACCATCCAGAACTCGGCTAAATGACGTGATGTATTGGAGTTCTCAGCCCTGAATGTAGGGCCGAAGGTATAAACCTTTCCTAATGCCAATGCATAGACTTCCGCCTGGAGTTGGCCACTGACAGTCAAGCTTGCCGGTTTGCCGAAAAATTCATTGTCCAGTGACAAATCATCTGAGTCATCTTTATTTGTTTTAGATGGGGCTGTAACCTTGAATATTTCTCCTGCCCCCTCGCAGTCACTGGTTGTAATGATAGGTGTGTGCACATGAATAAAACCTTGTTCCTGAAAAAACTTGTGGACCCCAAAGCTGAGAGATGATCGAATTCGGGCGATCGCTCCTATGCTGTTTGTACGAGGCCTGAGATGAGCAATGGATCGTAAGAATTCAAAGGAATGTCTTTTCTTCTGCAGAGGATAGTTGTCTGGATCAGACCAACCGTAAACTTGCAGTTCTTCAGCCAGCAGCTCAACTTCCTGACCCTTGGCAGGAGATTCATTTATAATGCCCTGGATCAGCAATGAGCATCCTGTATGAAGCCTTAATACACTCTCCGTATAGTTTCTCAGATCAGAAGGGGCAATTATCTGAAGGTTGGCAAGGCAGGAACCATCATTTACTTCCAGAAATGAAAAATCTTTTGAATCCCGCCGGGTTTTCAACCAGCCATGAATTTCAACCTTCTGTCTGAGAGGTTTTTTGGCAAAGATATCTTTTATACTATAGCGAGACATAAGTGGAAAACCCCTGTACATGTGTTAGTTGAATGGACACTGAAATTTGTATGAAAATTACCATAAAATTCAGGCAGTAGCTACTCGTGTGAATATTTTTCTGGCATTTTAAAGTTAGACATTGTTCCCTTAAACCAGCAGCCAGGCTTGTATATGGATGAAAAATAAGAGAGGCGCATCAAAAGAAAGGACAGTCCAGCACTCGCCGTTTCACTGCTGGTCCCGTAAGTGGGACAGTCCTGCGCTGCTGGTAAAGAACGGACGTCTCGTAAAGTCTTATTCCTTTCATGGGGGTTGTTAACTGGTTTTTTATTGATCCGGTCTCCTATACCAGAAATTGCACAGGGAACGCTTGCGAAGAGCAAAGGGAAAGATCGTAAACAGCATGAGCAATAATGCTATCTGCATTGAGGAATACCACCGGAATTTCCGACCTGAAGTAATGACATTTTGGTCGGAAATTATGGTAAAGAGCATATTATGCCTTTTACCCCATGCCCTTATTCTGCGTGAAAAAAAGACCTCCTCGCCTGCGTATACCTGCTCATCGAAACCACCTATGTCATGGAATGCACGGGCCAGGCAGAATATAAAGCTTCCTGCAGCGAGTTTGCCTGTTTTTGATAGCCAGTTCCAGAATCGAACCAGATTGCCGGCAAAAAATGGCAGTTGCGAATCAAAACCGATAAGCGTACCGCCTCCGCAATGTCTGTCTTTTTCAAGAAGACTTAATGCATTCTGCAACAGTTGCGGAGGAAGAATGGTATCTGCATCTAAAAATATAAGAAAATTACTTTTTGCACTCCGGGCTCCGCAGTTACGTGCCCGTGCAATTTGGCGAAAAGGCTCAAAAACCACCCTGGCACCATATCTTTTTGCTATTTGTTTGGTATTGTCAGTGGAGTTATTATCAACAACAATGATCTCCCCTTTATGCGGTATGGAATCCATCGCCAAGTGCAGACTGGAAAGAGTGGCAGGCAGAAGAGTTTCTTCATTATAGGCAGGGATAATGACAGTATATACTAAATCTCTACTGGAGGATGATTGCCCCTTGAGAGTTGAAGTGACCATAATTATTATTTAAATAAATAGATATGATTGTTTTTGGTGGAAATACAGCAAAGGAATACGCATAAACAATTTTTTCGTTCTGTGAAAAAGTAGCAACAAACAATTTGATGCGAGGCTGCAATGAAACGGTTTGAATATAACATTACAAAACATCCGGCCGAATCATTTACTGAACTGATCTATTATTGTACAGAAACAGGAGAGTGTACATTAGACCAGATTCCGCAGAATCAGACAGAGGTTCTGCAGAGTTTATTAAACAGTGAAGGTGAAAACGGATGGGAGCTTGTTCAGGTCTCCTTTGGTCCTGATGGAATTTTAGCTTTCTGGAAAAAAGAACAGCAGACCTGATTTCTCCTTATCAGTTTTGAGACCTGATAATAGATATCCGATGCAATAATGGATGAGTTTGGATCTATTGAATGTAACCAGTGTCTGTCCATGATTTTGAACAGATAAGCACCCTTTTAGGGCATGAACTCCGACTTCGAAAAACTTCATTTCTGGGCAGACACTAACTAGTAAGAGCCGATATCCTCAAGGTAATCCTTGAGTTTTTCCAGCAGAGTCTCCGGCAGTTCTTCATTATAGAGGAATGCCTGGGCTTCCTCACCGGTAATTTGCTGCTTGATCTCCAGCGGCAGAGACCTTAGTACCGCCATTCTCTGGGGATCTGGTTTTTCCTTGCGTGGTCCTGCATGTCCATTTTCCATTATCTACCTTTCAGATATGCTGCTAAAGGATATCTATCATTACCTCACACTCCCGGCAGATTTTCATCTTTTCCTTCCAGTTTTTTTGAGCCTTACATTCACATATTGTTCCATTTACCAGCCAACAGAATCTGCCTGCATTATATTCATATGCTGGACATTGTTTGCGCCGTTTCATGGCACATTTTTTTATCACCCAACACGGTTTGGCCAGTTCCCTTGCGCCTCTTTTCCGGGACAGCAGGAAGAATACCTGCCTTTCCACATGTGTCGGTATGGAACGCCAACCCTGTTCATAACTGTATATGGCTTTAACTGATACGCCGAGAAGCTGTGACATTTCCTTTTGGGTCTTGTCAAGCCTCGTCCGCGCCTCGACAAACTCCTCTTTTTCCACCTCTAACCTCCAGATATTATGTTTTGCGTACTATTTTTTGACCATGCGAATGCTTAGTATGCCACAGAAAAGGTTTCAGGGAAAGAGGCTTTTACGATGGGAAGCCGGCAGAAACACCGGAGAGAAAAAACGGCCTTTGTAAAGCAATATCGCAGGCAGATTATTATTCATTTTTTCCGAGTGTCTCCAGCAGTTCGGGTGTGGGGTGCCCATCAGCCGGCAACTCCGCAGTGCGTTGAAATTCTTTAATCGCTTTACGTGTCTGCGAGCCGATAACTCCGTCTATTGGACCCGGATCATAGCCCCGGGCAACAAGAAGTTCCTGAATCTTTTCGACCTGATTCCGGCTGAGTGGTTGTTCCGAAACAGGCCTGGCTGTCAGAAAGGGACCTTTGTCAGTTATCCGGTCTGCGAGGTGTCCAACTGCAATGGCATAGAGATCTGAGCGATTCCACCGGAGAATAGTATGAAAGTTGTTGTAAATCAGAAAGGCAGGTCCGTGGTATCCTGCAGGCAGAATAATAGAACCTTTAATGTTTACTCCGGGCAGATTTTCCCCATTAATTTTTTTTATTCCGAGGATTTGCCAGGCTGCCAAAGATTTTTCTACTTCCAGCCCTGTCAGATCAAGGTCAAAATCAGAGGGGATTTTGACTTCACGACCCCAGGTTTTATCTCCCTGCCATCCGGATTGCGACAGGAAATTTGCCGCAGAAGCAAACACGTCGGGAAGGCTGTGCCAGATATCCCGCCTGCCATCGCCGTCTGCGTCAACAGCAAAACGGACAAAGGTGGAGGGCATAAATTGGGGTTGTCCCATGGCGCCAGCCCAGGAACCCAACATATTGGCTGCGGAAATGTGACCATCGTCAATGATTGACAGTGCCGCCAAAAGTTCGGAGCGGAAAAAATCACTCCGCCTTGGATCATATGCTAATGTTGCCAGTGAACCAATGACCGGGAAACTTCCGAGATAATCGCCAAAATTGGTTTCCAGCCCCCAGAAGGCTACAAGGAAACGAGGTTGGACTCCATAACGCATTTCAATGGTGTCAAAGAGTTCTTTATGGGTTTTAAGGAGAGTCCGTCCCCGTTCAACCCGGTTTTCCGACACACGTGCGTCAAGATAGCGCCAGAATGTCTGGGTAAATTCCGGTTGCTTCCTATCCAGTTCAATGACCCGCGGTATGGGTTCGAGGTTATCAAGTGCTTCATGAATGGTTGCTTTGCTGATACCCTTTGCGCGTGCCTCTTGACGTAATTCATCCAACCAACTGGAGAAGTCCTCTGCGCATAGCCCTTGATGAATAGGGACAAACAGGCTCAACAGAACAATCGAAATGATTAATCGGTATTTTGGAAAAATTCTGGTCATCTGTCTGTAGTTCCCTTTAAGGATTCACCGGCAATGGTTGTAAATGATTATTTATACAATAAAGGGTGATATTTTTCCAAGATTATTGGATTGGTCAATAAAATTAAACCTGTACTGCAACAGTGCTGAATTCATAAAGCAGGGTGATAAGACCCTTATGGAGCAGACTGTTTGATGCCAGCAGTTCGGGAATGAAAGGTGAGAAGGGATTTCCGGTAAAACTTGACAGAATTCCCCCTGCTTCTTCAACAAGCAAAGAACCGGCAGCCGTGTCCCAGGGCTTGAGCCCAACCTCCCAGAATGCATCCAGTCTGCCACAGGCCAGATAGGCAAGATCCAGAGTGGCCGCGCCCGGCCTTCTGATTCCCTGGGAATGAGTCAATACTGCCTTGAGCATTGCTACTATACTGTCAGGTCTTTCCTGAACATCATAGGGAAAGCCGGTTGCTACCAGGGCTTCTTGTAATACCTCCACCTCTGAAACTTTTATGCGTTGGTTATTCAACCATGCCCCACCAGTCAATGTGGCACAGAACAATTCATTCTGAATGGGACAGAAAATGACGCCAACCTGACTTTTACCTTTATCATGAAAGGCAATAGAGACACTGAACCAGGGAAAGTTATGGGCAAAGTTGGTCGTTCCATCAAGTGGATCAATGATCCAGATCGGCTCATCCGGTATATTGTTATAGGAAGAGAACGATTCTTCGGAAAGTATTTTTGTTCCAGGCATATAATTGTTTAATACAGCAAGAATCAATTCTTCTGAAGCGAGATCTGCTTCCGTTACAATATCAATAGAACCCTTATGCTGTATATGATGTGGTTTCTCATAGCGCTCGAGCAGGATAGCTCCTGCCTGCTTTGCCGCAACTACAGCAACTTTAAGAATATCCCGGATATCTGAGTTGCCGCAATGTTGCAGGCAGTGCTCAATTGTCTTGATTTCGAACTTTCCCTTTGATTTTTTTCCAGGCATTTTGAACGGATTCTCTGTTTGAAAAGGTTATTGAAAGAGTGACCGAGTCATCCTCAAAGAAAGGGGTATGATCAACAGATACATTTTGTGGTAAGTGCATTGAAGCAGCAAAACGTCTGAATTCATCTGCCGCGTGACTGCTTCTGGGCATATATTCTCGGGAGAGCCGGTTCATGAGATTTTTTGTTTTCTGGGGTGGGTTTGCCTCCTGATGATTGAGGATGTCCAGCACTCCTTTATCTTCTAATATTGCAGCAATGGTTCTATTCTCACGGCTTGCCAACTCCCTGCATATATTCAACAGTTTTTTTTGATTGCTGACACTAAACTGCAGGGTTGAGATTATTTGAAAGACTGCCTGTCTGTCTTTTGCAGAAAGGGGTAAAATGTCCAGCGCTACTTTTTCATTAATATTACCTTGGTGTATGGCACGGATAAGAGGCTCTTCAAGATTGAGCAACATAATACTCTGCTTCATATAGAAGGGATCAGGAGGAAGACCGATGCGTGGAAGGAACTCTTTTACAATATGTTTTTCATTAACCAATGGGGATATTTTTTGTAGGAAAATGGCCTTTTCGATAGGTGTAAGTTGTCTGCTGGTGAGAATTTCTTCAAGGAGAATAGAAAAAATATCTACTTTGGGCACCTGAGCCTGGATTATCATGCAGATACATAATTTTTCTTTCGGAAAAAGAGTGCGAAAGGCAAAGAGTCTTTTTCTCCCAGCAACTATTATATATGATTTCGGCTGTATCTCCTTGACGATTGGAGGGTGCAGGATGCCATGTCTGACAATGGATTTTGTAAATGATTCATTAAGAATGGTTTCTCTATCAGGGGAGATGGAGTATGAAAAATCTGCAAAGTCAATCAGTGAAGTATCGAGACTTTTAGGACATATGTGCTGATTCATTATGCAATTGAAAAAAAGTAGAAAGGAGGCATTTCTTTAAGTGAAAAACCTCCTTAAGATATAAAGCAATGCAATGAACCTTGATACAGAATCAAGGCTTTATAAATGGGAGTTAATCGTTAATCTTTGTACGAAGTATCCCAGATGGTTTAAAAGTAATAACCCGTCTTGGCTCAAGGATAAGTTCCTGGCCTGTCTGAGGGTTTCTTCCCCTTCTGGCATTTTTATCCTTGACGTTGAATTTACCAAAACCACTGATAAGAAGTTCTTCCCCACTGGCCATGCAGTTTTTCATAGTACTCAGCATGGCCTCGACAGCCTGAGTTGCCTGAGCTTTAGTCAGGTTGGCGTGGCTTTTGTACACCTTTTGGACAAGGTCTGCCTTTGTTAGAGTCATATTCCAAGGTCCTCCTTTTTAATATATAATAGCCAACTAATCAAAATTATTGCTATTTGTCAAGAACTGAAAAAGATATTCAGTTAACCTTGTTTCAGGTCAAGATGTAATCTTTATTGGCTAAAAAGCTTTTATAAGTCTGTATTGTGAGTTGTTGACTGAGTAAAGAGGAAAACTTGTGCATACAAACAGTGTTTATCAGGCATATATTCAAGTGCTACTTTGCGAGAATGCCTGTTGTGCCGGCGTAGATTGCAGTTGCGCCGAGTTCCTCTTCAATGCGTAAGAGCTGGTTGTATTTTGCGACCCTATCGGTTCGTGAGGGTGCACCTGTTTTAATCTGGCCGGTATTGAGAGCAACTGCCAAGTCAGCTATGGTGGTGTCTTCGGTCTCTCCTGAGCGATGCGAGATAACTGCTGTGTAGTGGGCCCTGTGTGCCATCGCAACTGCGTCCATGGTTTCAGTCACCGTGCCTATCTGGTTCAGTTTAATAAGAATTGAGTTGGCAATATCTTTTGCAATACCCTTTGCGAGAATTTTTGTGTTTGTAACGAAGATGTCGTCTCCCACCAACTGTACCTTGTCTCCTAATTGTGCAGAGAGTTTAGCCCAGCCATCCCAGTCACTTTCATCCAGGCCGTCCTCAATGGAAGTCAGTGGGTATTTTTTGACCCAGTCAGCATAAAACCTGATAAGCTGCGTCGCTGTTTTCTTCTTTTTTTTCTCTGCCGACAGGACATAGCACTTGTCTTTGGCATTATAGATTTCACTGGCCGCAACATCCAATGCAATGGAAATATCCTTTCCCGGTTTGTAACCAGCCTGTTGGATGGCTTCCAGCAGGGACTCCATTGCTTCCTCATTTGATCTGAGATTTGGGGCAAAACCGCCTTCATCTCCAACCGCAGTCTGGTGGCCTGCTTTTTTTAATACACTTTTTAAGCTATGAAAAACCTCAACTCCTGAGCGAAGCGCTTCTGTAAACGAAGGTGCCCCAATAGGCATAATCATGAATTCCTGTATGTCAACATTGTTGTCAGCATGGGCCCCGCCGTTTAAAACGTTCATCATGGGGACAGGCAGCATTTTGGCGTTTACCCCACCGAGGTAACTGTATAAAGGTAAATCCAATTCAATGGCAGATGCTCTTGCCACAGCCATGGATACCCCAAGGAGTGCATTTGCTCCGAGTTTTTTCTTGTTCTCAGTATTGTCAAGCTTCAGCATTGTCTCGTCAATGCTTACCTGCTGGGTGGATTCCATACCAATGAGGGCAGGGCCGATAATTTCATTTACATTGGAAACAGCCTGTTGCACGCCTTTTCCCATGTACCTTTTTTTTCTGGTATCACGCAGTTCGAGAGCTTCCCGTTTGCCGGTAGATGCACCGGAAGGTACAAGGGCTCTTCCCATAACGCCTGAATCAAGGTACACATCCACCTCAACAGTTGGATTGCCACGGGAATCAAGGATTTCCCGACCAAGAATACCTATTAGCTCACCCATAAAATGCCTTTTTTGTTCATGTGTTTATTTCTAGCCGACAACCTCACCCATCTTAAAGATGGGAAGATACATCGCTACAACAAGTCCACCGATCATGCCACCAAGAAAAACCATCATAAAAGGTTCTATCATTGCAGTTAGGTTGTCCACTGCCTGGTCAACCTCCTCATCATAGAAGTCGGCAATTTTCTCAAGCATAGCGTCAAGCGCACCAACTGCCTCGCCAACATTAATCATCTGGACAACCATACCAGGAAAAACACCTGTTTCCTCAAGAGGTTCAGCAATAGGGCGACCTTCACTGATAGCTTCAGAAGTTCGGAAAATAGCTGTCTCAATAACCTTATTGCCTGCGGTTTTTGCTACAACCTGGAGACTTTCAAGAATCGGTACACCACTTTTCAGCATGGTGCCGAGGGTTCTGGCAAATTTTGCCACCGCAACCTTGCGGATGAGATCGCCGAAAACAGGGAGTTGCAGGACCATTGCGTCAACCTTCTTTTCCCCTTTTTCGGTAGCATAGAATTTTTTAAAGGCAAAGATGGAAAATGCAATAAAGGCAATTCCATAAAGAAAATTACTTTTTACAAAATTACTCATACTTACAACGATCTGGGTAGGGACGGGCAGGGCAGCACCAAAATCAGTAAACATTTTATCAAAGACCGGGACAACAAAAACTAGAATAACACCAAGGATAACTATTGAAATGCAAAGACAGATGATCGGGTAGGTCATGGCACCCTTGACCCGTTTTTTGAGGACCATGCTCTTTTCCATAAAAATGGAAAGTCGTGACAGAATTGTATCAAGGATACCGCCAATCTCACCTGCCTCAATCATATTGCAGAAAAGCGAATCAAAGACTTTTGGGTGTTTTTTTAAGGCATCTGCAAAGGTGGTTCCGGTTTCAACATCACCCCGTACCTGAAGAAGTATCGTTTTAAAGGTAGGGTTATCCTGCTGATTGCCAAGTATTTCCAAGCCCTGCACCAATGGAAGACCTGCATCGATCATGGTGGAAAGCTGCCTGGTAAAAACAACAACATCCTTACCGGTAACCTTGGGTTTGAACATCTCGATATTTTCAAAGAGATCTTTTGGCCTTTCTTTGATTTTAGTCGTGGTGATCCTGATTTTTTTTAGATGGCCTCGAGCTGAATCAATATTGGGCGCTTCAATAACGCCTTTTCGTTTTTCACCGTATGAATTTTTTCCTTTCCAGATAAAATGTGGCATTTGTTTCCCTCTCTTCAGGTGAAATTAAAGCTAACAGCAGATAGGAGAATTATTTACTTATTTATTCTTATGTTGACAAGTTTTTAATTTTAAACGAAATAATATATTAAAACAATAGTGCAGTTACTCCATTTCGATGTTGAATGCTGATGTGTTTCGTTTGTTGACAATATTAATAATTTTTAATAAAATAGTTTATTTTTGCATCTTAAGTCTAAAATTCATTTTATGGCGTATTTATTAAAGCAAATAATGTGCCATTATTTGCTTTAATAAATTAATATTTCATTTAATAGCTATTGAGATAGAAAAGACATTTAAATCGATATGCAGTAATTTTTTCAGAAGGAGTCAGATATCATGCAGAGTTTTTTTAAACCGATAATTGAAAAATGTGATGGATGTGCAAGGATCATTGTCGAGGACAATGAAAAGTTTTGTAAGACCTATTCAAACCCTGGGGCCAAATGGCGCAATGGTTTTTGTAATTTCGCCACCCATGCCAAGCCCGAGATAGTTGTTCAAAAGGTTAGAGTAAATCCGTTGAAGGCATCGAAGAGAGCTTCCGGGAACTAATATTTTAATGAATAGCTTTTAACGCAAAGGCTCTTTCCTGCCTCTAAGGAAAGAGCCTTTTTTTAGTGAAAAAATCAGGATCTCCCAACCCCAACATATCGAAAGCCAATCTCTGTTAGTGCTTCCGGTTCATATACATTTCTGAGATCGATTAATAACGATTCTTTCATGAGGGATTTTATCCTGTCAAAATCAAGTGCCCTGTATTGGTTCCATTCCGTCATGAGTATCAGGGCATCTGCTCCCTCACAGACCTGATATGGGGTGTCTTTGTAGGTAATTCCTGCGGGAAGATATTGAGATGCTTCATCCATTCCCTTGGGATCATGGACCTGTATTTTTGCCCCTTTTTCCTGCAGGGCAGGTAATATGGTCAAAGAAGGTGCATCACGCATATCATCTGTTTCCGGTTTAAAAGTAAGACCCAGAACACCGATGACCTTGCCGGCCTCATCTCCACCGAGGCTGTCACGGATTTTTTTTATCATCCGGGCTTTCTGTGCTGCATTAACTTCGACGGCAGCTTCAACGATACGGGCTCCTGCTCCCTGCTCCTGTGCCATTCTGATAAGTGCAAGGGTATCTTTAGGGAAACATGATCCTCCGTATCCTGGCCCCGGATGCAAAAACTTGCCGCCGATTCGTCCGTCTAAACCGACTGCCTTAGCCAATTTGATGATATCAGCACCGAAATTTTCACATAAGGTCGCCATTTCGTTAATATAACTGATTTTTACGGCAAGAAAGGCATTGGCCGCATATTTAATCAGTTCTGCAGTCTCAATATCTGTTTGAACAATCGGGGTTTCAATGAGGTATAACGGTTTATATATTTCTCGAAGAATATCAGCAGCACGGGCCGATTCTACGCCTATCACAACCCGGTCAGGCCGCATAAAATCGTTGATTGCAGCACCTTCCCGCAAAAATTCCGGGTTAGAGGCAATAGCAAACTCAGCCCCTGGATTTGTCTCATCTATGATTCGGGCTATCTGCCTGGCAGTGCCGACCGGGACAGTACTTTTAGTGACTATTAATGTGTAACCGTTCAGAAGGGGGGCTATTTCCTCGACAGCCTCGTAGATAAATGACAGGTTCGCATAACCGTCTCCACGCCTGCTTGAAGGAGTACCCACAGCAATAAATATCGCATCAGCCCCGGATACACCTTCGACTGGATCCGTATCAAAGGTTAAACGCTGTTCCTGAATGTTCTTCATGACCAGGTAATCCAAACCCGGTTCATAGAGGGGGATATTGCCTGATTGAAGTTTATTGATTCTTTGCCTGTCCTTGTCAATGCAGATAACTTCATGTCCAAACTCAGAAAAGCACGTGCCTGTCACAAGCCCTACATACCCTGCACCAATGATGGTAATTTTCATTTCAGAACTCCAGTTTTATGTAATTCTTAAAATATGGATTGTCGAAAAAAGTGAAAGTACATACTACCATAATTTTCCTTGACTATGAATGCAAAGATTAACGTTCACGTGAACCAAAAATGGCAGTACCAATACGAACTACAGTGGCTCCTTCTTCTATGGCAATTTCAAAATCGCCTGACATGCCCATGGATAATTCAACCGGCCCAAATTTTCCTATCAGGCTTTTTGCGGCCAGTTTTTCTGATAGTTGCCGAAGTTGTTTGAAATAGGGTCGTATTTTCTCAGGATCAGTAAAATACGGCGGCATGGTCATTAGGCCGACTATCTTCAAGTGCTGAAACTGCGAAAGCTCCTGTAAGAGCTGTTCGCAATTTTCTGGCATCACCCCAGACTTTTGTTTTTCCTTTCCTATATTCACCTGGAGATAAGCCGCAAGATTTTTGTTTAATGTTGCGAGATGCTTTTCGAGTGTTCTGGCAAGTTTGAGACTGTCGATTGTTTCAATAACATTAAAAGTTTCTGCTGCTTTTCTGGCCTTGTTGGATTGAAGTTTTCCAATAAAATGGAATGAAATTTCATTTTCACCCTTACTTTCTTTTATAAAAGATATTTTCTCAAGAGCCTCCTGGACATAGTTCTCTCCAAAAGTATACTGACCATTTCCTATGGCCTGCAGGATTTTTTCGATTGGCATATGTTTGGATACAGCCACCAACTTTATATCAGCAGGTGACCTGTTGGCGCGGAGAGCTGCTGTAGTGATACGATTGGTTATTGCTGTCAAATTATCTTGTATCATGATCAATGAGAGAATGATTGCAAGCCATCAGTGGGTTAGAATATTAAAAAGTTTTTGAGCATTGTCTGTTGTGCTCCGTGCAACCTCTTCAACAGTTATACCGCGAAGTCCTGCAATTTTTTTCGCTGTATAGAGCACGTATTCAGGTATATTGGTCCTACCCCTGTAAGGATCTGGTGTCAAGAAAGGAGCATCAGTTTCCAGGATAAGTTTATCGAGAGGAATTTTTTGGGCAACTTCGTGTAGAGTAGAGGCTTTTGTGAAAGTCACGATCCCCGGAATGGAAATTAGGAAACCAAGATCAAGGACCTGCTTGGCGAGTGACCAGTCACCTGAAAAACAATGCATCACTCCTGCAGCAGCAAAAGGGGCTTCTTTTTTTAAAATATGCAAAATCTCATCATGGGCTTCACGGTCATGAATCACCAGGGGGAGCCCCACTTTTTTTGCCAGTTCGATCTGTCTGGCATAATGTTCAAGCTGCACATGTTGTGGAGCATATTGTTTAACAAAATCAAGACCAATCTCACCATAGGCGACAACCTTGCTATTATTACAAAGTTTTTCAAGTTCGTCATAAGAATTGTCCTGAAGTCCCTGAACATTATGAGGATGTATACCTACGGAAGCGAACACATTTTCATATTTTTCGGCTATGTCTATCGCCTTTTTTGAACTTTTAAGATCAATACCAATGGTAATAATCCGTGAAATGCCTCTGGCAGCAGCCCTGGAGACTATTTTGCCGATATCCTCTCCTGAGCTGATCATATCAAGATGACAATGGGTATCAATTACACTGACTCCTGCAGGCAAGACCGGCAAAGGATATTTTTTCTTTTTCTTTCCCATATGATATTCTCCGAGCCGACTATCTAACAGATTCCGGCAATTGAGGCAATCAGCATATTGTCTGCATTAACTGCAGATTATGTCTAACCCGGGCTGATGATCTTTGAGTTTTATTCGGAATCCAGGCTGTTACTCAATGAGATGTAGTTGACAGCATATTTTTTTTCTTATACAGATGCAAACACGATTCAATGGTATTGCATGTAAATAATAAAAGGAAACAAACAAGATGACTTCACCGGTGTTAGAGGCAATATACAGGCGACGAAGTATCCGGGAATTTACTGACAAGGAAATTATCCGTGAGCAACTCCATGAGATTGTGAAGGCTGGTATTTGGGCTCCTTCAGGTTTGAATAACCAGCCGTGGAGATTTGTTATTATTCAAAACCGGGATGTAAAGGAACAGGTGGCATTGCAGACACATTACGGGCATATTGTCAGAGACGCAAATGCATTGATCGCAGTTTTTCTGTCTAAAGATGATATGTATGATACTGTTAAGGATGTACAATCATCCGGTGCCTGTATTCAGAATATTCTCCTGGCGGCTGAGGCCTTGGATTTAGGAGCTGTCTGGTTGGGACAGATTTTGAAAAATAAACTTGAAGTAAATAAAATTCTTGGACTTGCTGACAGTTTCGATCTTATGGCTGTTGTGGCTCTGGGATACCCTGCACACCGCAGCCAGAAATCAAGGAGAAAAGAGGTCTCTGAACTGCTCTTGAAGGAACTTTGATACATTTGAATTGTATAAAAAAAGTATTTATGGCGATCATGCCTCAATTTTAAGATATAACTGTATTACCATGAAGTCATTACTTGCAGACAAAAAAATTCTTTTTGGTATTTCAGGTAGCATTGCAGTTTACAAGGCTGCCGAATGGGTACGTGAACTTGCAAAGACAGGGGCAGATGTAACAGTTGTTATGACTGATGCCGCCACACGTTTTGTTTCCAGTCTGACCTTTGCAACCCTCTCTGGCAACCGGGTATATACCGGGATGTTTGAACCGGATGCTGGAGAAAACGTGACCCATATCAACCTTGCCAGAGAATGTGATCTTTTTATCATAGCTCCAGCGACTGCCCAAACCATTGCAAAACTTGCCAACGGTTTTGCCGATAATCTGTTGTCCTCCCTTGCCTTGGCCAGCCGGGCAAAGATGCTGGTATTTCCGGCAATGAATAGCAATATGTTCAGTCATGCTGCAACCCAGGCTAATCTGGCCCGTCTTAAAGAGTATGAATACTCTATTATTGAACCAGAGGAGGGAATACTTGCCTGCGGTGATGAAGGAGTTGGCAGGCTCGTTGAATGGGAAGTGGCTCGGGAAACTATCTTGTCAGCTTTCGCTCCACAGGACTTACAGGGGCAAACTGTCATAATTACTGCAGGTCCCACCTGTGAGCCTTTTGACCCTGCCAGACACCTGAGCAACCGTTCCTCAGGGAAGATGGGATTTGCCCTGGCCCGATCTGCAAAAAGACGGGGGGCAAAGGTGATTTTGATCAGTGGTCCTACTTCTCTTGAAGCTCTGTCTGGTGTGGAGATGATCAATGTCACGAGTGCTTTAGAAATGCATGAAGCTGTAATGGAAAATTATAATAATGCGGATATTGTAGTGATGGCAGCAGCAGTTTCTGATTATCGACCTGAAAAGAGAGTAGAGCAGAAAATAAAAAAAAGTAGTGATTCAATCGATCTTGAAATGGTCCCCAATCCGGATATTCTCAAAGAGCTTGGCAAAAGAAAAGACAAAACAAAATGTCCCTTGCTTGTCGGTTTTGCTGCAGAAAGCAGTGACCACCTTGAGGAAGGTAAGCGTAAGCTTAAGGAAAAGAACCTTGATCTGATAGTGATAAATGACATTATCGGTAAAGATACCGGTTTTGGAACCGACACCAATCAGGTAAACCTCATTGACAGGGATTATCAGCTTGAAAAACTGCCGATTCTCACCAAGGAGGAATGTGCGTATATTATCTGGGAAAAAATTGTAAAGTTGCTTCAGTAGCTCTCAGTAAGCTCCATCAAAAGCTGCCTCATAGACCACAATTACATCTTCTACTGTTGGCCTGCGTGGATTGTTTTCAACAGGTCTGGTGACTGTAAGAGCAATTTTTGCCATTTCCGGTATTTTGTTCGATGGTATATCCAGGGCTTCCAGGCTGTTTGGAATACCGACATCGGCATTAAGTTGGTGAATAGCCTCGACAGCAAGTTGGGCTGCTTCACGCAAGGGCAGCCCTTCTGTCTCATATCCCATTATCTGGGCGATTACGGCATATTTTTCCGGGTCGCCGATAATGTTATATTCAACAACATAGGGGAGCAGAACCGCATTGGCCAGTCCATGAGCTGTATTAAACATACCTCCAAGAGGGTAGGCCATTGCATGGACCAGACCGACACCTGCTGTCGCCAGAGCCTTTCCTCCGAGCAAACTTCCCATGAGCATTGCTGAACGTGCTTCAATGTTCGCTCCATTTGCATATGCAGTACCGAGGTTATTGCTGATCAGGTTCATAGCTTCCAGAGCATACATATCTGAAATTGCATGGGCCTGAGTAGAGACAAAGGCTTCCAATGCATGGGTAAAGGCATCTATGCCGGTTGCCGCTGTAATGTTTGGAGGAAGGCTGAGTGTTAAAGCCGGATCAAGTATAGCTGCATCCGGATAGAGAGGGTCGCCGTTCATGCCACCCTTGGAATTTGTTTTCTCATTGATGAATACAGCGGTAAATGTAACCTCGGCACCGGTACCTGCAGTTGTCGGTACCATGATTTTTGGTACTCCCTCCAATTTAATCTTGTCAAGACCAAGATAATCCTCAGCTTTGCCGCCATTGGTAAGCAGTATACTGATTGCTTTGGCAATGTCGAGGGCAGATCCACCGCCGACGCCAACCACACAATCAGCTTTATTTTTTTTTGCCAGTTTTGTGCCCTGGTCAGCAAGTTTGAGACCTGGTTCGGGGGCCACTTTGTCATAAAGTGTATAGGGAATTTTTTTTCTATTCAGAACCGAGGTGATTTTCCTGATGATTCCAGCTTTTTTCAATCCCGGGTCAGCGACCAGAAAAACTCTGCTGCCGTTGAGTTGGGTAACCACATCACCCAGTTGTTTGACTGAATCAACGCCAAAATGGATTTTTGTGGGCTGGTTGACGCTGAAGGATTGTGTCTGTATCATTTCTATTACCTCAATAGGGGTTTTAAGGATGGTCCAGTAATCAGCCATCAGGCAAATCATGCAAGATAGATAAGCTATTTAAAAAATTATCGAATAATATATAACTTTACTGCAAGTGATCATAATAAAAAATAAAAAAGCGCTATGGTAAAAAAACTTTCCGGGCAGATAACATGGATTCACAATTGAGTAAATCAGAAAGAAAAAGAAGGGCGAAAGGCATTGAACAACTTGTCTATGAACTTGCCTCATTACCTGACCGTGCAATAACAGCGCTCCCTTGCGATCAGGAGATCCAGGAAGAAATTCGTTCTGCTAAAAATCTGAAGGGAGGGGCAAAAAAACGCCAGCTTAAGTATGCCACTAAACTTCTCCGTGATAAGCCTGTCGAAGAACTGTATGACTTTCTTGCACAGAAAAAGGGCTCTCTTCTTAAAAAGAACCGTGAATTTCATAATCTTGAGCATTTTAGGAATCTCCTGATTAATGAAGCTGTTCAACAGTATGAAGATATGATGGACAATAACGGATATATTAATGAAAATAAGCCCGCGGATTTTTTCAGCGAGAGTGTGGCTCTTGAAGCCATCGTGGATTATTTGCCTGATATTGATAAAGCACTGTTAAAAAATACAGCCATAAAATATGCCAGAACCCGTAACAGAAAATTCAGCAGAGAGTTGTTTCGGATTTTGAAAGCTGCTTTTGAAAAAGTACAATATTCACAAGAACAGGGTAAGGATAATGGAATATAGAAGCGGGACAATTGGAAGAGTTTTCAGCGTTCGTTTTGATGAAGGTGATTTATTTCTTGAAGGTTTGCTGGACCTGATAGCTAAGGAGAATATTCGTTGCGGATGGTTTCATGTTCTGGGTGGATTAAGGGAAGCAGATGTGGTTACAGGTCCCAAAGAGCCGACGATGCCACCTGAACCTGTATGGAAACAGGTTCGCGGCGCCAGGGAGGTTTTAGGGGCCGGGAGTATATTCTGGGATGACAATGAACCCAAGATTCACCTGCACGCAGCTTTGGGGCATCATGGGGATACATTGACAGCCTGTGTCCGCAAAGGTACTAAGGTTTACCTTATACTTGAAGTTATAATTATTGAGCTTGCAGGGATCAATGCGATCCGTCCGTGGTATGAAAAGGGAGGCTTTAATCGCCTTACCTTTATATGAAGTGTAACTGCATT
>JBDLJI010000001.1:0-28863 GCA_039714455.1 Thermodesulfobacteriota bacterium | reverse complement strand
GTCCACCTTGATCACTGCCTTGCCGTAATTCTCCTGCAGTTGATCTCCCTTTTCAGTAAGGCAGGGGCCCTTGATTACACTATATTTATTCATGACAACAACCTCTCTTCCAGCTGACCCAGGCATGGCTGCAGCAAAACAAGCCGGCGATGCAGCAATATATCATAGACATTAAGACCGTCAGCCTGAATCACTTTATAACCTTGTACGTTGCGGGAGGATTTTTCCAGGTTCTCATTTTTCCCAGGAATTACAATCAACCCGTTTTCGATGTTAAGCTTCTTCATGATCTCAACAAACTGCTTAGTCTTTATATCGGCAAGATCAAAACCATCAAGGACAACCATGTTATCCTCCGAGAATCTAGCGCTGAGCGCCATACGCACACCGAGCCTGCGGACCTTCTTGGGCAGCTTGTAGCTGTAATCCCTCGGTTTCGGTCCAAAAGTCACGCCGCCGCCTCGCCATAACGGAGAGTTGTTTGTACCGGCGCGGGCCCGGCCTGTCCCTTTCTGACGATAGGGCTTTGCACCACCGCCGCGCACTTCGGTTCTGGTCTTTGTACTAGCAGTGCCGGCCCGTCGGTTGGCCAACTGCATCTTTACAACATCATGCAGAATGTGCTTTTTGACCTCAAGTCCAAAGAGGGCATCATTCAATTCGACCTCTCCAACTTTTTTATTATCGGTATTGTATACCTCTGTTACTGCCATTTTGAGTTCTCCTCAAACAGCCGCTTTTAGCGACTAACCCTTTATTTAATATAGATCTGCAGAAGTCCCTGTTTGGCACCCGGCACAGATCCTTTGACCAGCATGATGTTCTCATCAGCACGAACATCTACTACGGTCAGGTTCTTTTTAGTTAACAGTTCACCACCCATACGGCCGGGCATCTTCTTGCCTTTAAGCACACGACTGGGCGTGGCGGAACAGCCGATCGACCCCGGACGCCTGTGAAAATTCGAGCCATGGGTCTTCCTGCCGCCCTTAAAACCGTACCTTTTAATGACACCCTGGAATCCACGGCCCTTACTCTTGCCACTGATATGGACTTCGTCTCCAATCTTGACTATCTCGGCAAGCTCAATTTCCTGGCCAAGTTCATACGCTTCAGTATCCGTGACCTTGAACTCCTTAATATGATAAAATCCACCCTTGGCAGCAGCTTTGCAATGCCCCGCCTCCGGCTTATTTATTCGTGATTCCTTCTTGGATCCAAAACCTACCTGGATAGCATTATAGCCTTCCTTGGCCTCGGTTTTTTTCTGAAGAACCACGCATGGACCTGCCTCTATAACTGTCACAGGTATAGCCTGCCCCTGCTCAGAGTAGATTCTGGTCATTCCAATTTTCTTACCAAGCAATCCCATTGTATTCGGCATTGTTCTGTACACTCACTTCTTTAAATTTAACTGCTTAACAACCGGGTTTAGCTCTAATCACCTCAAGCCCCGGGAATCACTCCCCAAATTATGGCAGTTTGATCTCTACATCGACACCAGCCGATAGTTCCAACTTCATCAGGGAGTCTATGGTCTGCTGGGTCGGCTCCAGGATATCAAGCAACCGACGATGCGTCCGCATTTCAAACTGCTCCCTGGACTTCTTATCCACATGCGGTGAACGCAGAACACAAAACTTGTTGATTGTCGTCGGCATGGGAATCGGACCCGCTACGGTAGCACCGGTTCGCTTTGCCGTCTCTACGATTTCCTTAGTGGACTGATCCAGCAGTTTATGATCATATCCCTTCAGCTTTATTCGGATTTTATCAGTAGTAACCATGATCGTTTATTTTCCTATTCGATAATTTCGCTGATAACGCCTGCACCAACCGTACGGCCGCCTTCACGAATTGCAAAACGAAGCTCTTTTTCCATGGCGATCGGGGTGATCAACGTACCTTCAATCGATACATTGTCACCGGGCATTACCATCTCTACGCCCTCGGGCAGTGTTACGATTCCGGTCACGTCTGTTGTACGGAAATAAAACTGAGGGCGATAGCCATTGAAGAACGGTGTATGACGACCACCTTCCTCTTTTGTTAAAATATAGCCCTCAGCCTTGAACTTCGTATGCGGGGTAATGGAACCGGGAGCTGCCAATACCTGGCCGCGCTCAATATCCTCACGCTTGACTCCACGAAGAAGCGCACCAATGTTGTCCCCTGCCTGACCCTGGTCCAAAAGCTTACGGAACATCTCAACACCGGTTACCGTGGTCTTCTCGGTATCCTTGATGCCGACGATCTCTACTTCCTCGCCTACCTTGATTACGCCTCGCTCTACACGACCCGTAGCCACTGTACCGCGTCCGGAAATTGAGAAAACATCCTCGACCGGCATCAAAAACGGTTTGTCTACATCGCGCTGAGGCTCAGGAATGAATGAATCAACTGCGTCCATCAACTCAAAAATGCACTTGGTAGCTGCCTCGTCTTCAGGATTCTCCAAAGCTTTTAAGGCGCTGCCCTGGATGATCGGCGTGTCGTCGCCCGGGAACTCATACTTGTCTAAAAGCTCACGAAGCTCCATGTCCACAAGCTCAATCAGCTCAGGATCGTCTACCATGTCGCACTTGTTTAAAAATACTACAATCGCAGGGACACCTACCTGGCGGGCAAGCAGGATGTGCTCACGGGTCTGAGGCATCGGACCGTCGTCGGCTCCAACTACCAGAATCGCGCCGTCCATCTGCGCTGCACCCGTGATCATGTTCTTGATGTAGTCAGCATGACCAGGACAGTCAACATGCGCATAATGACGATTGTCTGTCTCATACTCCACGTGCGCTGTTGCAATTGTGATGCCGCGCTCTTTCTCTTCAGGTGCTTTGTCAATCTCGTCAAAGGCTGTAAAGCTTGCCTGGCCCTTGGTCGATAACACGCGAGTGATTGCGGCGGTCAACGTAGTCTTACCATGATCGATATGACCAATCGTCCCTACGTTTACATGCGGTTTCGTTCGCTCAAATTTTTCCTTTGCCATTTTTCTATACCCCCAATTATGATGATTTCGTAAAAAGTCTCTCAGGCATCAACAGGGCCTGATAAAATCAACAGGTTATATGCGCAATACCTGTCGGCATCATGTTTTTAACGATGCCGACAATTCTGAAACTCAAATATCTATTTACTGTTATAAAGTTTCCTAAATTTCCTCTTTATTTTCTATTTTTTATATCAAATCCCCCGTATCCGGTGGATTATAGCTTCTGCTTTTTTCTCAGGCACCTGATCATAGGATACAAACTGCATGGTGAACGTCGCTCTACCCTGGGTGGCCGACCGTAAATCCGTTGAGTAACCAAACATTTCAGCCAGCGGCACATGTGCCTTTACTACCTGGTAGTTCTTCCGACTCTCAACACCGTTTATTTTAGCCCGTTTGGAATTGAGATCACTCATCACATCACCGAGATAGTCATCGGGCACAATTACCTCAAGATCCATTATAGGCTCAAGAAGTATGGGACTTGCTTCAGCCGCCCCCTTTCGCATGGCCATGGTTGCAGCAACACCAAAAGCCATTTCGGTAGAGTCTTCCTCATGGTAAGAGCCGTCTACCAGTGCCACATGCAAATCTACCAGCGGAAAACCTATCAGTGGACCCGAATCAAGACTGTCCTTCACTCCTCGCTTGATGGCTTCAATAAACTGGGCCGGAACCTGTTCAGAGGTAATGCGACTCTCAAAAGTAAATCCAGTTCCTCGTTCAGCCGACTTAAGCTCAAGCCATACTTGGCCGTATTGCTGTTTCCCTGCAGCTAGATGCTCAAATTTGCCTTCAGCTCTTGCAGCAGCATCTATACTCTCTTTATAGGCAACCTGCGGTTTGCCGATATTAGCTGCTACCTTAAACTCTCGTACCAGACGATCAACGATTACTTCGAGATGGAGTTCACCCATTCCGGAAATTATTGTCTGGCCTGTATCTTCATCCGTCTTTACATGAAACGACGGGTCTTCCTTTTCTATCTTGTCAAGGCTCTCTTGAAGTTTTTCCTCATCAGCCTTGCTTTTCGGTTCAATGGCAATAGATATAACCGGTTCCGGAAAATCTATGGTCTCAAGCCGAATTGAATCCCCTGATTGACAGAGGGTGTCTCCCGTTGTGGTGAAACGCAATCCAACAAGAGCCCCTATATCTCCGGCAGAGATTGTCTGCACATCTTCCCTTTTATTGGCATGCAGTTTAACGATCCGGCCGATCTTCTCTTTTTTTCTTTTTTCCGGATTATAAACCCGGCTGCCAACCTTCAAAACTCCGGAATAAACCCTGACAAATGCCAGGTTTCCCACAAAGGGGTCCGAGACAATTTTAAAGGCCAATCCACAGAAATTTTCTGCTTTACTTGCCTTGCGGGTCTCAACTTCGTCTTTACTGTTGACCCCTTCCACCGGCGGCACATCCAAAGGCGATGGCAAATAGGCAATCACTGCATCAAGCAGGGGCTGTACTCCTTTATTCTTAAAGGCGCTGCCACAGAGTACAGGTACCAATTGCAGCTTGAGCGTTGCATTTCTTACCGCCTTGTAAAGCACATCAGCAGATACTGGCTGCTCTTCCAAGTATTTTTCCATGACCTCCTCATCGAAGTCGGCCAACTTCTCGAGGAGCGTCATACGGACGGCCGAAGATTCCTCGGTGAATTCTTCTGGGATATCTTCTTCTGTATATTGCGACCCCTTCGACTCTTCGTCGAAAACCAGCATTTTTTCTGTTATGAGGTCAATGACCCCCCTAAAGCCGGCTTCACTGCCTATCGGGATCTGAATCGGCAGTGGGTTGGCTCCGAGCCGCTCCTTCATCATTGCCACGCAATTCCAATAATCAGCGCCTATGCGGTCCATCTTGTTCACAAAGGCAATACGCGGGACACGATAATGATCGGCTTGCCGCCAAACGGTTTCAGACTGGGGCTCAACCCCGCCAACCGCACAAAAGATAGCTATGGAGCCATCCAGCACCCTGAGACTGCGTTCCACCTCAATGGTAAAATCCACATGCCCCGGGGTATCTATTATATTTATTTTATGGTTATCCCAGGTACAGGTTGTGGCGGCTGAAGTAATTGTAATGCCGCGCTCCTGCTCCTGTTCCATCCAGTCCATGACTGCAGTGCCTTCATGGACCTCGCCCATTTTATATGAGCGACCGCTATAATATAATATCCTCTCTGTTGTAGTGGTCTTGCCGGCATCGATATGGGCCATAATCCCAATGTTTCGAAGTTTGGCAAGAGGAAAATCGGCTGCCACGGATTATTTCTTTCCTCAAGTTAAGTTTCCTTTCTGAAGTTAATTGATTTGCCGAGACACCGTTTCCTACACTAGTCAAAAGGTGGCCATTGTTACTCTAAGCCGAGCCTTTTGTCAATTCACTAAATCCAACTGAGTTAATTAAATTCTTTTTACCACCTGTAATGGGCAAAGGCCTTGTTAGCTTCTGCCATACGGTGCGTATCATCCCGTTTCTTGACCGAACCGCCACGTTCATTATAGGCATCCAGAAGTTCTGCTGCGAGTTTTTCAGGCATCGTCTTGCCTGAACGGGCCTTGGCAAAGCTGATAATCCACCTGATTGCCAAAGCATTTCTGCGTTCCGGCCGGACTTCAACGGGAACCTGATAGGTTGCACCACCAACTCGCCTCGATTTCACTTCAACTTTAGGCCGCACCATCTCCATGGCCTTGTCAAAGACAGCAATCGGTTCAGCATCGGTGACCTGTTCGCCTATAATATCCATAGCTCCGTAAAAAATTTTCTGGGCTACGCTTTTTTTACCGCGCTCCATGATCCCATGGGTAAATTTACTTACCAGCACACTGTTATAGCGGGGATCCGGTTCAATGGTTCGCTTTTCTGTAATCTTACGCCTGGGCATCTAAAATAAACCTCCTAAAACGTCAATTATCCTTAAACTATTTCGGCCGTTTGGCTCCGTATTTGGAACGACCCTGACGCCGGTCCGTAACACCCAAAGCATCAAGAGTACCACGTACAACATGATAGCGGACACCGGGAAGATCCTTTACCCTGCCACCACGGATCAGAACTACAGAGTGCTCCTGCAGATTGTGACCAATTCCTGGAATATAAGAGGTAACCTCCATACCATTGGTCAACCTTACCCTGGCAACTTTTCGAAGCGCCGAGTTTGGTTTTTTGGGTGTAGTTGTATAGACGCGGACACACACTCCCCTTTTCTGAGGGGCGCCCTTGAGCGCCGGAGTGTCGCTTCTTTTCTTGGCCACCTTGCGGCCATGTCTTACCAGTTGATTAATGGTTGGCATTGCTTCCAACTCCTGTAAAAATATATTTAGTTATCGGTTTTTAAACCTGTTAATTTTGTCGATCTCGCAAAAGACACTCGACGGACTGGTTTCTCTCCAGTGGCCTAATATTTTTTTAGGCCCCGTTGATGACAGAGAGACCCTTTATGAAGGTACAAATTTTGCACATCCCAAAAGACGAAAATAGATACCTTACATAACCTTTCTTGTCAAGAATAATCTTGATTCCTGTTGTCCACTATTTTCCCTCGATACGGTATTGAGACAAACCGGTGCCCGCAGGAACCAACCTTCCCATGATCACATTTTCCTTGAGCCCAAGGAGCCTGTCTACTTTACCTGCCATGGCGGCATTTGTCAGGACCTTCGTAGTCTCCTGAAAGGAAGCGGCAGAAATAAAACTGTCAGTGGAGAGGGAAGCTTTTGTCACACCGAGAAGTAACGATTCTGCAACTGCAGGTTTCTTCTTTTCACTCGGGCTAATGATCTTCTCATTCTCCTTAATGATCCTCTCATTCTCCTCTTCGAAAACCCACCATTCGACCTGCTCACCGAGCATGAAAGTGGAGTCACCCGGATCGCTTATCTGGACCCGACGCAGCATCTGCCGCACAATAACCTCAATATGCTTGTCATTGATCTTAACGCCCTGCAAACGGTAAACCTCCTGAATCTCATTCACCAGGAAACGTGACAGCTCCTTGACGCCAAGCACACGAAGAATGTCATTGGGGAGTGGTGAACCATCCATCAAAGGTTCACCTGCTTTTACATAGTCAGCCTCATGGACGCTGACATGCTTGGCTTTTGGTATCAGATATTCCTTGGGCTCACCAATATCAGGCGTGATAACAACCCGCCGTTTGCCCTTAAGGTCTTTACCAAAGGAGACCCGGCCGTCAATTTCTGTGATAATAGCATGATCCTTGGGTTTACGTACTTCGAAAAGCTCGGCAACCCTTGGCAGACCGCCTGTAATATCCTTGGTCTTGGTTGTTTCTCTCGGAATCTTTCCTACAACGGCACCTGGTTGGATCGTATCTCCTTCGTTAACGGAAATAATAGAGCCAACCGGCAAGGAATAACGGGCCGGGGAACCTGTTCCCGGCAGCTTAAGTGTTCTGCCGCGCTTGTCTTTGACTGTGATGCGCGGATTCATATCACCGCTTAAACGTGACTGGACAATTACCTTGCTCGCTTTACCGATAACCGGGTCAACACGTTCCTGCATGGTTGATCCTTCAGCTATATCACCATACTTAACGACACCTCCAACCTCACAGACAATGGGTATGGTATACGGGTCCCAGTCAGCAAGAATGGTGCCGGGCTCGACCTGCTGGTCCTCATCAACTAACAGCTGGGCTCCATAGTTGACCTGGTAGCGCTCGCGTTCCCGACCATCAGCCGCATGGATTGACATGACACCATTACGGTTCATGACAACCATTCTGCCTTTATCATTTTTAACATAATGGATATCGTGGAATTTAATTTCGCCACCATACTGGGTACGGATTTCAGCCGATTCTACGCGCCGGCTTGCTGTACCTCCAATATGGAAAGTCCGCATGGTAAGCTGTGTTCCAGGCTCACCAATAGACTGTGCAGCAATAATGCCGATGGCTTCACCCAGGTTGACCATATGTCCACGCCCTAGATCACGACCATAGCACATGGCGCAAACACCCCTCTTGGAGCGGCAGCTGAGCACTGAACGGATCAAGACACGGTCAATGCCGGCCGCCTCAATTATTTCGACCTTCTCTTCTGTGATCTGCTCATTGGCGGCAACAAGCAATTCATCGGAAAATGGATCATAGATATCTTCAAGGGCGACACGTCCAAGAATACGCTCACCAACCCGCTGAATTACCTCACCACCTTCCATGAGAGGCTCGGCCCAGGTACCATCAATGGTATTACAGTCCGTTTCAATAATGGTTGAATCCTGGGCTACATCGACCAGCCTTCTCGTAAGGTATCCGGAGTTTGCTGTTTTAAGTGCTGTATCTGCCAGACCTTTACGGGCACCGTGAGTTGATATAAAATACTCCAACACGCCAAGGCCTTCCCGGAAGTTAGCCTTAATAGGCGACTCGATGATGGCACCAGACGGTTTGGCCATCAGGCCCCGCATACCAGCCAGCTGACGGATCTGATCCTTGCTGCCCCTGGCACCTGAGTCAGCCATGATAAAAATGGGATTAAAACTCGACGCCTCCACAACTTTCTTATCAGGACCGCGGAAGTAATCAACACTCATCTCATCCATCATTTCTTTAGCTACTGACTCAGTGGCCTTTGACCAAACATCTATTACCTTGTTGTATTTTTCACCCACAGTAATCAGGCCATCCGTATACTGACTTTCAACATCAAGCACCTGGTTTTCCGCTTTGGCCAGAATATCTTCCTTGTTGACCGGAATTATCATGTCATTTACACAGACAGATATTCCAGCAAGGGTGGCATATTCATACCCCATATCCTTCAGACGGTCTGCGAGGATGACAGTTTCCTTAGTCCCGGCATTCCGATACGTATAATCAATCAACCAGGCCAGTTCCTTCTTGGTCATGATCTTGTTGATCACGCTGAAAGGCACATTGGCCGGCAACAATTCACTGAGCAGAATCCGGCCGATGGTGGTTTCCACCAGCTGTCCGTCGATGCGGACCTTGACCTTGGCATGCAATTCCGCCGCGTCCTGATCGTATGCTACCCTTGCTTCATCAATTGAAGAAAAACATTTTCCCTCGCCTTTGGCGAAAACCTTCTCTCTGGTCATGTAATACAGACCAAGAACTATATCCTGGGTCGGGATGATGACCGGACCGCCGTTGGCAGGCGAGAGAATATTGTTCGTAGACATCATCAGCACCCGGGCTTCGGTCTGGGCCTCAACAGATAAGGGCAAATGTACAGCCATCTGGTCGCCGTCAAAATCGGCGTTGAATGCCATGCATACCAATGGATGAAGCTGGATTGCCTTTCCCTCAATCAGGACAGCTTCAAAGGCCTGCATGCCAAGACGATGAAGGGTCGGAGCACGGTTGAGAATAACAGGATACTCGGTTACCACATCCTCCAGGACATCCCAAACTTCCTTGGTGCCCTTCTCCACCATCTTGCGAGCACTCTTGATGGTCGTTACGTAACCAAGGAGTTCCAGTTTGTTGTAAATAAAAGGCTTAAACAACTCCAGTGCCATCTTCTTGGGAATACCGCACTGGTGCAGCCGTAGATGCGGCCCGGCAACAATAACCGAACGCCCGGAATAATCGACCCTCTTGCCAAGGAGATTCTGGCGGAAACGTCCCTGCTTGCCCTTGAGCATATCACTGAAAGACTTGAGCGGTCTTTTATTGGGACCCGTGATAACCCTGCCGCGCCTGCCGTTATCAAAAAGCACATCAACAGCTTCCTGCAGCATGCGTTTTTCATTGCGTACAATGATATCCGGGGCATCAAGCTCAAGAAGTCTTTTCAGCCTGTTGTTCCGGTTGATGACCCTCCGATAGAGATCATTAAGATCAGACGTTGCAAAACGTCCACCCTCAAGAGGCACCAAAGGCCGCAAATCCGGTGGCAAAACCGGGATCACTTCCAGGATCATCCATTCAGGCCTGTTGCCAGAGTCACGAAATGCCTCAACAACCTTCAGCCTTTTACCCAGTTTGGTTCGTTTAGTTTCAGAACCTGTGGAGCGCATCTCCTCGCGAATGGTAGCTGAAAGTTCCACGAGATTGATGGACTTGAGTAGTTCCCTGATGGCCTCTGCACCGATACCCACTGTAAACTGATCAGCGTGTTCTTCAAGTTTAACGCGGTACTCCCCCTCGTTTAACAACAAACCGGGAAGCAGGCCATCCACTTCAGAACTTGTTACTACGTAGGCCTCAAAATAAAGGATTTTTTCCAGCTGCTTTAAGGTCATGTCAAGCAGGTTGCCAATCTTGGTCGGCAAACTCTTCAGAAACCAGATATGGGCCACTGGTGCAGCCAGTTCGATATGCCCAAGTCTTTCACGCCGGACCTTGGACTGGATAACCTCGACACCACACTTTTCACAGACCACACCACGGTGCTTCATGCGCTTATACTTGCCGCAATTACACTCATAATCTTTAACAGGTCCGAAAATTTTGGCACAGAACAGGCCATCTCTTTCCGGCTTGAAAGTCCGGTAGTTTATGGTCTCCGGTTTTTTCACTTCTCCATGGGACCAGTCCCGAATTTTGCCTGGAGAAGCAAGAGAAATTCTTACAGAATTGAAACTTACAGGTTTCTTGGCTTTAGCAAAAAAGCTAAACAGTTCTTCCACGTCAGCTCCTATCTATTGAAGTAAAAGGCAATAAGCCGTTTATTTATTAAGTATCACTTTTCTTCGTCTAACAGTTCAACATCCAGGCACAGGCCTTGGAGTTCCTTAACCAGAACGTGAAATGATTCGGGCAACCCGGTTTCCAGGAAATTCTTTCCTTTGACCAGATTTTCATACATGGTCGTTCTCCCTTCGACATCATCAGACTTGACGGTCAAAAACTCTTTGAGAGTATAAGCAGCTCCGTATGCCTCCATGGCCCAGACTTCCATCTCACCGAGCCGCTGACCACCAAACTGCGCCTTGCCGCCCAGTGGTTGCTGGGTCACCAGGGAGTAGGGACCTGTTGATCTGGCATGGATCTTATTATCAACCAGATGATGCAGCTTCAACATATACATTGTTCCTGTCGTTATCGGCCTATCAAATTGATTACCGGTCAAGCCATCATACAGTATGGACTGTCCGGTTTCATCCACACCGGCTTCCACCAAAAGGCTGCGGATCTCAGCTTCTGCAGCACCATCAAAAACCGGGGTGGCGATATGAACTCCTTCTTCATATTTCCTGGCCCTGTCAAGAAGCTCATCATCAGAAATCCCCTTAGTCAGTTCTTTGTATTCCTGAGCTGAATAAATCTTTTTCAGTTTCTTCTTCACCTCAGCAAATTCATGACGCTCCGCGAACTGCTGTAACTGTTCACCCAGCTTCTTGGCAGCACAGCCCAAATGAGTTTCAAGCACCTGGCCCACGTTCATACGTGAAGGCACACCCAGTGGATTGAGCACGATATCCACAGGTGTTCCGTCAGCAAAATGGGGCATATCCTCTATCGGTAAAATACGGGAGACGACACCCTTGTTGCCATGGCGCCCTGCCATCTTGTCACCCACTGCCAGTTTCCGCTTTACAGCGACATAAACCTTAACCATGCGGATAACTCCCGGGGGAAGATCATCCCCCTTACGCTGGCGGTTTATGATGCCTTCATAGCGATCCCGGACAAGCTTAGCCTGCTCACGGTATTGAGAAAAAAAGGACTCAGCTTTTTCTCCCACCTTCTTCCAGCCTGAAAAATCAATTTCATGCAGTTTGGCAAATTCAGCCTGCTCAACAATCTCCCGAGTGAATTTCTTGCCCTTGGCCAGAAGCGTCTTTTTATCCTTGCCTTTCAGGGAAGCCGTAGCTACCTTACCCACCAGCAATTCGCCCAGTGCATCGCGGACACCCTTTTTCAGGCAGCGAATCTCGTCTTCCATATCCTTGGTAAGTTTATCAACTTCCATATCTTCAATGGCAAGGGAACGCTCATCTTTGTCAACCCCTTTGCGGGAAAAAACCTTGGCGTCAATGACAACACCTTCAACTCCGGGGGGCACCCGCAGGGAAGAATCCTTCACATCGCCAGCCTTGTCGCCAAAAATAGCCCGCAGCAGTTTTTCCTCAGGGGAAAGCATTGTTTCACCCTTGGGAGTTACCTTGCCCACCAGAGGATCACCGGGTTTGACTTCAGCACCAATTCTGACGATGCCGCTTTCATCAAGATTCCTTAAGGCCTCTTCCCCGACATTGGGAATATCTCTGGTAATTTCCTCCTTGCCCAATTTGGTGTCCCTGGCCATGGTCTCAAAAACCTCAACATGAACAGAGGTATATGTATCATCCTTTAAAAGTCTCTCGCTCAGCAGGATAGAGTCCTCAAAGTTATATCCCCTCCAGGTCATGAAAGCGATGGTCACATTTTTACCCAGAGCCAGTTCACCCTGGTCACAGGAGGGGCCATCCGCAAGAACGGTGCCCTTGGTAACCCTCTGTCCCGGATAGACAAGAGGCTTCTGGGTAAAACAGGTATTCTGGTTCGATTTTTTGAACTTACTCAAACGATAGACACCGACTCCGGTCATAAAACCATCTGTTCCCGGCTCATCATAATTAACCACGATACGGGTGGCATCCACCTCCTCCACAACACCTTCACCGCCAGCCAGCAAACATGTGCCTGAATCTCTGGCAACAACTTTTTCAAGGCCTGTTCCAATCAATGGCGCTGATGTGCGTAAAAGCGGCACAGCCTGACGCTGCATGTTGGAACCCATCAAGGCCCGGTTGGCATCGTCGTTCTCCAGAAAAGGAATCAAGGCAGTAGCAACTGAAACAAGCTGATTCGGCGCCACATCGACGTAAGTGATCTGATCTCCAGAGGTGATAATGACCTCTCCTTCTTCGCGGGCAATGAGGTTATCGGCGACAATTTTACCTTTTTTATCCATTTCAACCTTGGCATGAGCGATCAATTCATTTTTTTCCGCCATGGCGTTCAAAAATACGACATCACCTGTTATTTTCCTGTCAACCACCTTCTGGTAAGGGGTTTCAATAAAACCGAATTCATTGACCCGGGCATAAGCAGCCAGTGAAACAATGAGACCGATATTGGGACCTTCCGGAGTTTCCACCGGACATATCCTGCCATAATGGGTGGGATGGACATCCCTGACCTCAAAACCTGCACGTTCTCTTGACAAACCACCGGGACCAAGAGCGCTCAATCGCCGTTTATGTGTCACTTCGGACAGAGGATTGGTTTGATCCATGAACTGTGAAAGCTGGCTCGTACCAAAGAATTCCTTGATAGCCGAGGTGATGGGCTTGGGGTTTATCAGGTCATGGGGCATGAGAGTTTCAACTTCCTGGAGGGTCATACGCTCACGAATTGCACGTTCCATGCGTACCAACCCTATACGGTACTGATTTTCAACAAGCTCCCCTACAGTTCGCACACGCCTGTTCCCCAGATGATCAATGTCATCAACCTTACCCTGTTCATCTTTCAAACGAACAAGATACCGTACGGATTCGACAATATCTTCCTTGGTCAAGGTCTTCACCGAGATATCAGTATCGATCTTGAGTCGGGCATTAATCTTGAATCTTCCTACCTCAGAAAGGTCATAGGTGGCAGAATTGAAAAATAGATTATTGAAAAAGGAACTGGCCACTTCCAAGGTAGGAGGGCTGCTCGGGCGCAAACGTCTATAAATTTCGAGCAAAGCCTCATCGGTATCAGCCACCTTATCAAGGGCGAGTGTCTTTCTAAATGAATCCGTTACATGGGTGCCGTCTATAAAAAGAATTTCAAACTTCTTTATCTTGGCATCAAGTATAGAATCTAAAACAGACTCTGTAATTTCAGAATTAAGCTGAGCTATTACCTCCCCGGAAGACTTATCCACTAAGTCCTGGGCCAGATATTTGCCCAGCAGTTCTTCACGCTCAATATCAAATTCTTTCAGCTTGGCTTCCACCATTTTCTTGAGAAGAGCCTTGCTTATTTTTCTTTGTTTTTTGACCAGGACTTCGCCCGTCTTCGGGTCAGGTATATCCTGGACGGCACGCTGCCCCAGCAGAATTTCAGGGTCAAACTCCTTTTTAAACTTCTTGCGTTTAACCGATATTTTCTCTGTCCTGTAAAAAAGGGCCAAAAGCTCTTCAGAAGTGTATCCAAGAGCCCTTAACAAAGTTGTCACCGGGAACTTCCTGCGCCGGTCGATACGAACATAGAGCACATCTTTGACATCAAATTCAAGATCGATCCATGAACCACGTACCGGAATAATTCTGGCAGAATAAAGGAGCTTACCGCTGGAGTGGGTTTTACCGTTGTCATGGGCATAAAAAAGTCCGGGAGACCTTTGCAACTGGCTTACTATAACCCGTTCAGTTCCATTAACGACAAAAACTCCAGCCCTGGTCATTAACGGCACAGATCCCAGGTACACCTCCTGCTCCTTGATGTCCCTGATGCTCTGGACTCCAGTATCCGCATCGGTATCATACGTCACCAAACGTACGGTAATCTTAATGGGCACATCAAAGGTCATTCCCCTTTCCTGGCATTCTTCTACCGTATATTTCGGTTCTCCATAATTGTAACGGACAAATTCTAAAAAGCATGTACCGTTAAAATCCGAAATCGGGAAAATATTTTTAAAGATTCCTTGCAGCCCTACATCCTCTCTTTTATCCGGAGCTGTATGTAACTGCAGGAATTTTTCATAGGAAATTCTCTGCATCTCAATGAGATGTGGAATCTCAACAATACTAGTGGTTTTGGCAAAATTCTTTCTGACTCTGTTCATCGTCCCCATCGAGCAATGCCCTCGTCTAGTGTAACCGGTTTCAGCCCTCTGATTTCCTCACAGGCTCTGGTTGCTGAAAAGGATCTGTGGAATATTTTTTCACAAACCCCTTACTCTTTTCAAATGATATTAATAGTTTGCAGCACATTAAAAAGGGTTGCTGCCACCCACTTTTTTTTCTGTTCCTTGAGAACACGACGACGCTACGGAGAAAACTCTCCGTAGCGTCCTATTCTGTCATGCCAGCCTTATGGTTCAAACCGGCTGCCGCCTCGAAAAAAATCCGGCAGCGTCTGAAATTCCTATAACGTAGTGTAGCGTGAATTGATTTACTTGAGCTCAACAGATCCGCCCACAGCCTCGATTTTTTCCTTGATTTCCTGGGCTTCGTCTTTAGAGACACCTTCTTTAATAGGCTGGGGAGCAGATTCAACCAACTCCTTTGCCTCTTTCAGACCAAGCGAGGTGATGGCGCGAACCTCTTTAATCACCTTGATTTTCTGATCGCCTATTCCAGCAAGGATCACATCAAAATCAGTCTTCTCCTCTGCTGGTGCAGCGTCAGCAGGTGCAGCACCGGCGGCAGCAACCGCAACAGGTGCTGCTGCGGAAACACCAAACTTCTCTTCCAGTTCCTTGATAAATTCTGAGAGCTCTAAAACGCTCATTCCTGAAATAAATTCTACTACATCATCTTTTGTTACAGCCATTTTCTTATCCTCCTGGCGACTTTGTTAACTGTGTAATAATTTTTAATTAGCAGCCTGTTCTTTCTGTTCTTTAATTGCCTGCAGTGCATGCAGGAAAGTTCTGGGAACTCCGCTTAGCACCTGTACAAGACCGGTAGGTACAGCATTCATGACCGACAGCATCTGTCCCAGCAATACTTCCTTGCTAGGCAGTTTGGACAATGCGGTTATGTCATCTGTTGACAATAACTTGCCGTCAAGTGATGCTGCTCGAATCTGCAATTCAGGGTGGTCTTTGGAAAACTCTGCGAGGATCTTCGCAGGAGATACGGGATCTCCGTAAGAAACAGTTACTGCTGTTGTTCCCACGAATTGATCCTGCAACCCCTTATACTCAGTATCCTCAACCGCTCTGATAAGCAGAGAGTTTTTTGCAACCCTGAACTCCGCATCATTTCTACGCAAGTTATGACGCAATTCCTGCAGAACCGTTACTGTAAGGCCCTTGTAGTCGGCAATAATGGCAATCTTTGCTTTTTTAAACTTGCCACTGAGTTCCTCGACTTCTGCAACCTTTTCCTCGCGATTCACTTCTTTTCCTCCAGTTGTAGTCCAAAATAAAATCTGGACCGATCAAGGTTCCCAGCAGGTACAGGCTTCTTATCTGTCGCCGAGGGTTTGCTAATTATTTCTTCAAAGTAATTCCATTTGAATACTTAACAAATAGTGCCTCGGCAGGTCAGCATATGCTGATTAAACAGAAACGTAGTACCTGCTGTCTTCGACATTGAAACCAGGTTATGTTTATAACCGGACTTCTATATAAACTATGCGGTTCTCTTCGTTGAGTTCCACTTTGTTTTCCTACTAGTGCTGCCAATCAAACCAGGGAAACTACTAGTCTCTCTTTAACTAAACTCCACACCTGGCGCTCAAGTACGTCAACCCAGTTGCGTTGACTGCTTCATTACATATTCTACTGTTCAGCTTTAATCACGTTCCGGACATCCAGAGGGTCGACCTTGACCCCAGGGCCCATGGTTGTTGAAAGGCTGATGCTCTTCAGATAGACACCCTTGCTGGTAGAGGGTTTCAACTGAATAATCTTGTCAAGAAAGGCCAGAACATTCTCTTTTACTTTCTGAGAGCCAAAGGAAGATTTGCCCAGCATGGCATGCACTATACCGGCTTTATCAACCTTGAAGTCAACCTTTCCTGACTTGACTTCCTTCACGACTCTTTCAACATCAAAGGTAACGGTGCCAAGTTTGGCGTTTGGCATCAGGTTCCGAGGTCCTAGAATTCTTCCTATTTTGCCAACTGTGGCCATCATATCCGGGGTGGCTATGGTCCGGTCGAACTCGAGCCAGCCACCTTTAATTTTTTCTACAAACTCGTCACCACCGGCATAGTCAGCACCTGCATCAAGGGCCTCTTTTTCTTTTTCGCCCTTGGCAAACACCAAGACCCGTATTTCCTTGCCTGTTCCATTTGGCAGCACTACACTACTTCTTACCATCTGGTCTGCATGGCGGGGATCAACACCAAGACGAATCGCTATATCAACAGACTCATCAAACTTGGAATAATTCCCTTTCAAGGCAAGCTCAACCCCTTCGTCGAGATTGTATATCTTGCTTTTATCAATTTCCTCTGCAACTTTTCTGTAATTCTTGCCTCTCTTAGCCATCCCATTATTCTCCATCTATATAAACAATTTCTCTGCCGTTCTCTAAGTGTGTTAACCTGGAAACTCTTTTATTGATTGCCCTTTGCAAAAGACAACATCCCGGCTAGTCAACAACAGTAAGCCCCATACTTCTGGCAGTTCCCTCAATAATCTTCATGGCGCCTTCAATATCAAAGGCATTCAAATCCTCCATTTTCTGTTCAGCAATATCTTTAATCTTGCTGCGGGAAATCTTACCAATCCGTTCCATTTTGGGGTTACTGGACCCCTTCTTGAGCTTGGCGGCCTTCATCAAAAGGACTGCAGCCGGCGGTGTTTTGGTAATGAAGCTGAAAGAACGGTCTGCATAAACCGTTATCACCACAGGAATAATAGTATCCCCCTGTTGCTGGGTCTTGGCGTTAAATGCCTTACAGAACTCCATGATATTAACACCCTGCTGCCCAAGCGCAGGACCAACTGGTGGGGAAGGGTTAGCTCCACCGGCCGGGATCTGCAATTTTATATATCCTTGAATCTTCTTTGCCATTATTGCCTCCTAAATCAAAACCTACAAAGAGGGAGATCAGTGAATTGCTTTTCTGACTTCCTTATTTATTTAACCAACAAATAACCAGCAGACTCATCAGTCACTGGCTACCTGAACAAATTCAAGTTCCACAGGGGTTGAACGCCCAAAAATACTTACCATGACCCGAACCCGGCCTTTGTCGGGATAAACCTCATCAACTACTCCCTGAAAGTTAGCAAACGGGCCATCTATAACCCTGACAGAATCGCCAACTTCATATGTCACTTTCGGCTTGGGTTTCATGGCGCCATCTTTAATCCTGCCGATGATTTTCATGGCATCCTCATCGGAGAGAGACGGAGGATTTCGATCATTGCCTACAAAACCGGTAACCTTAGGCGTGGAGCGCACCGTATGCCAGGTATCGTCATTGAGTTCCATATTGACCAGAATATACCCAGGGAAAAACTTTCTCTCAGAAGTTTTCTTGGCTCCCTTTATCATTTCAAGGACCTGTTCCTTGGGCACCAGAACCTCACCGAAGAGTTCTTCCTGATCGGCCATTCTTATCCGCTCCTGGAGGTTGGTCTTCACCTTATCCTCAAACCCGGAGTATGTATGTACAATGTACCAATGCCGTGCCATAACCTAAAAAACCTCATATATTAATGCCGGCCGCAGCATGTATCCTCTTAAGATACAGCCAAAATTCTATCTCAGAATATATGACACCAGCTTTCCAATAAAAAGATCAACCGCTCCCAAATAAACAGATACCAGAAATACCAGGACAAGAACTACTCCGGTTGACCCCATGGTCACTTTCTTGTCAGGCCAGACTATTTTTTTAAACTCAGACTTCACCTCTGCGACAAATTCTTTTGCACGGGCAAGTGAAAAAGAATTCGTGACTGGCTGGTCAGTTGCAACCTGCTTTTTTTTGGAGGAACGTTCGCTTTTTTTTGCTGCCATTTAGAAATCCATCCAACCAGCTGATTGGTATGCTGGGAGTTAATATTTTGTATCTACAATCTACCAGACAAATACCAAACTTAATCAATGGCAGGCCAGGAGGGACTCGAACCCCCAGCACCCGGATTTGGAGTCCGGTGCTCTACCATTAGAGCTACTGGCCTACCCGCATTTTACTTTGTCTCTTTATGCAGAGTATGAGTTCGGCAAAACCGGCAGTATTTTTTAAATTCCAATTTATTAGGAGTACTCTTTTTATTTTTTGTGGTGGTGTAGTTCCGGTTCTTGCATTCGGTACACCCCAATGTGATTATATTTCTCATACCTGCACCTGATAAAACTAGTTACCCTTTAAAATATGTTAGACGAGCAATACACTCGCAGGTCCTCTTTTCCTATTCGATAATTTCGCTGATAACGCCTGCACCAACCGTACGGCCGCCTTCACGAATTGCAAAACGAAGCTCTTTTTCCATGGCGATCGGGGTGATCAACGTACCTTCAATCGATACATTGTCACCGGGCATTACCATCTCTACGCCCTCGGGCAGTGTTACGATTCCGGTCACGTCTGTTGTACGGAAATAAAACTGAGGGCGATAGCCATTGAAGAACGGTGTATGACGACCACCTTCCTCTTTTGTTAAAATATAGCCCTCAGCCTTGAACTTCGTATGCGGGGTAATGGAACCGGGAGCTGCCAATACCTGGCCGCGCTCAATATCCTCACGCTTGACTCCACGAAGAAGCGCACCAATGTTGTCCCCTGCCTGACCCTGGTCCAAAAGCTTACGGAACATCTCAACACCGGTTACCGTGGTCTTCTCGGTATCCTTGATGCCGACGATCTCTACTTCCTCGCCTACCTTGATTACGCCTCGCTCTACACGACCCGTAGCCACTGTACCGCGTCCGGAAATTGAGAAAACATCCTCGACCGGCATCAAAAACGGTTTGTCTACATCGCGCTGAGGCTCAGGAATGAATGAATCAACTGCGTCCATCAACTCAAAAATGCACTTGGTAGCTGCCTCGTCTTCAGGATTCTCCAAAGCTTTTAAGGCGCTGCCCTGGATGATCGGCGTGTCGTCGCCCGGGAACTCATACTTGTCTAAAAGCTCACGAAGCTCCATGTCCACAAGCTCAATCAGCTCAGGATCGTCTACCATGTCGCACTTGTTTAAAAATACTACAATCGCAGGGACACCTACCTGGCGGGCAAGCAGGATGTGCTCACGGGTCTGAGGCATCGGACCGTCGTCGGCTCCAACTACCAGAATCGCGCCGTCCATCTGCGCTGCACCCGTGATCATGTTCTTGATGTAGTCAGCATGACCAGGACAGTCAACATGCGCATAATGACGATTGTCTGTCTCATACTCCACGTGCGCTGTTGCAATTGTGATGCCGCGCTCTTTCTCTTCAGGTGCTTTGTCAATCTCGTCAAAGGCTGTAAAGCTTGCCTGGCCCTTGGTCGATAACACGCGAGTGATTGCGGCGGTCAACGTAGTCTTACCATGATCGATATGACCAATCGTCCCTACGTTTACATGCGGTTTCGTTCGCTCAAATTTTTCCTTTGCCATGCCATTCTCCCCTATGCGATGATAAATCCTTCTTTATTATAATGATGCTCCCGCTCAAATATCACCAAAACATTTATTGCGCTGGAGCCCACGACCGGACTTGAACCGGTGACCTCTTCCTTACCAAGGAAGTGCTCTACCTCCTGAGCTACGTGGGCCTTAAAGCCCTCTTCTCCTCAAGGCACAAGCAAACATTCTCTTGCAGCGAGAGCCGCTTTTTCAGAGAATTTTAATGGAGCGGGAAACGGGTCTCGAACCCGCAACCCTCAGCTTGGAAGGCTGATGCTCTACCAATTGAGCTATTCCCGCTTCAATCAGTCGGTTAGGAATTGAGGAGTTATAATGATCAGTTCCGCCATACAATATATATCCTGTCAAACACGAGCTCTATAGAAAATAATAAGGTGCTGAACCAATTGGCTCCGCACATGATATATGGTGGAGGGGGGAGGATTTGAACCTCCGAAGGCGTCGCCGACAGATTTACAGTCTGTTCCCTTTGACCACTCGGGAACCCCTCCATTTCACCTGCGCAGATGCAGCCCCACTTTGATGAATAGCAACAAAGGAGGGTCGACACGCGCGACTACTCATCTGGAGCTGGCGATGGGACTTGAACCCGCAACCTGCTGATTACAAATCAGCTGCTCTGCCAATTGAGCTACGCCAGCAGAAAAGCGTGACAAGATAATCCGTTCGTTGGCAAAAATCAACCTTTTTTTTCCAGGGTAAAAAGTCTCTTTACCTGAAAAATCGAATACGGTTTTTTTATCCAGCCACCAGTGTATGGCTTATTTTATGAAGCTTCCTTCTGAACGAAACTGCTGTCTCGGTATTTCTCAAAAGCCATGGCAAAAGTTCTATAGACCATATGGGCAAATTTCGTATACGGCATATAGAAAAAGAGCATGAAGACGGCAACCAGGTGCAGATAGTAGGTCAAGTATGCCAGGACCCCAAAGTCTGCCCACCGTAACAATTCCGCACCAAGACCCGTAATACCGACTGCAGCGATCACCCAAATCAGGAACCAATCATAAAATGTCGGGGCAGCCTTGTCTTCTTTTTCCATTTTCTTACGGTTTGCCCAGAGAATGGCGATACCGACAAGCAAGGCAATGGCACTGATATTGGCCAAGAGCTTGAATGGATCATACAGCGGGATTGGTCCGTGCAGGTTGGGATTCATGAGACCAAGAAAGTCCTTGCGGACAAAAGAATAACCCGTCACAGCGAGCAGTCCGAGAAAGGCCAGAACGAGAGGGAGATGACCATTGACCCTGTCCTTGTTGGTGCCGCATTCATTGAACCGCTTGTGCTGGATAGTTTCTTTAACAGCCGGCCAGAGGAACTCAAGCACAAACTGCTTGCTTGATGGACGATAGTCAGAACTTACTTCCATACTCTCCGACATTTCATTCCACATGGCAGAAACGCCTTTATACGCTGCAAAGAGGGAGAATGCTGCAGCCGGAAGAAAAATAAGATCGATAAAAAAGGTGGTTTTCGTCAGCCAATGGAAGTCCCAGTGTCCAAAAAAATTACCGAAATCAACCGGACCATCAGGCATATGCATGCCGCCGGAGATAAGCCATAAGACCAGGATAATAGCAGCAGGAATACCTATAAGAATCGGCAAATTCTTGCCATCGCTTGCCAGTTTTGCCAAACCCTGGGGAAAGCCGAAATGGGTATAGGCATAGGCACGAATAGCACCGAGTACCTCTCCCGGTTTAGCCCCGCGGGGGCAATAGGTATTACAGTCACCGCAGTTATGGCATAGCATGGTATTTACATCACCTATAAGCTTGTCCTTCAAACCCCATTGGGCCAAAACCATCTCCTTCCTGGGGAATGGACTGCCATCCTTGGACAAGGGGCATACCACGGAACAGGTAGCACACTGGTAGCACTTCTTCAAGGTGTCACCACCGGCGCTTTTCAGGTATTTTATAAAATTTAAATCAGGATCTACTTTCATTGTCATTCTTCAGCCTCCTGTCTTCTCCAGATCACCTACATTTATATTTTCTAAGGAGATTATTTCCCCTTGTATCCTATGCGCAATAACCGCTTGTCATTAATTAACTCTATAAAAACTGTCGTCTGGCAGCGTATACCACACTGCCAGACGACTTGTAAATAGGTATTTATGCTTAGAAGCCCTTGAACGGGTTCGGACCCATTTCTACAATTTCTTCGACAAAACCATTAATGATTTCCGGAATCTTATGGTACTCGTTTATGGCAACCTGCTGCACTGCCACACGTTCAACCTCAAGACCTAAGCTTCCCATGGTTTCAGCAACATTCACCATTCTCTGATCAGCAAGCTCACTGCCTTTAACAAAGTGACACTGATAGTCATCACCATACTGACAGCCAAGGAGAATAACACCGTCCATACCTGCAGACATGGCGTCTTTGATCCAGACCACGTTGACTGAACCGAGACAGCGCACAGGAATAACCCTGACCAGATTGCTGATGCCGAGGCGGCGCATAGCTGCCATATCAATGGCTGGGTAAGCATCATTCTCACAGACAAGGGCCACAAAACGCAGCTTGTCCTCATCATCATCCGGCACCTCGATGGCTTTCACCATGGAGCCGATCATATCAACATTATAATCCCTGAAGCCGATGATCCGCTCAGGGCATGCACCCATGCAGGTACCACATCTACGGCACCTGGTCGGATTCGGCAGCGGTGTGCCTTTCTCATCATCATCAATAGCGCCGAACGGACATTCCTCAGTACAGCGTTTACACTGGGTACAACGCTGCATGAAAAATTCAGGATAGGTCTTATCACCGGAGCGGGGATGCACTGAAACACCGCGATCTGCAGATTCGAGACACTGGATCGCTTTCAAGGCTGCACCGGTAGCATCATCAATAGTTTCATCAACGGTTGTAGCCTTGCGAACACCACCGCAGGCATATACACCGGTCCGCCTGGTCTCATATGGAAAGCAGATAAAATGAGAGTCTGCATATCCGTCAAAAAGATCGAGATCAATCAGGGCCGGTCCCTGACGATAGGCCAGGTTGATAACATCCTCATCTTTGGTGGTCGGCACCATTCCTGCAGCCAACACAACCATGTCGACATTCAGGCTGAGATTTTCATTGAGCAGGGTATCTTCTGCTTCAACAGTCAAAGAACCATCTGAACCTTCCTCAACTTTCATGACATTAGCCTTGGTCAGGAAAATTCCGTCATCATTCTGGGCTGCCTTATAAAAAAGCTCCATGTTCCCTGGCGTTCTCATGTGCTGGTAAAGAATGTACGCCTTACCATTGGGATTATCTTCCCTGACATACTTGGCCTGCTTCAGCGCCACCAAGCTGGTAACAGAGTTGCAGTAAGGAAAGTCCTTGTCATGCTCAGCACCACCGGGGCTCTGTATAAAAGCAACACTTTCAACAGGCTTGCCGTCAGAAGGGCGCACGATCTTGCCCTTACCAGCCATCGCTTCAAACTCGGCATTGGTAACCACGTTCTCGCTTGCAACACCAAGATGCTCGTACTCAGATACATCGGCAGGCATCCAACCTGTTGCCAGAACAACAGCACCAAACCCTTCAGCATCCGGATTTTCGTCCATGTAATGCTTCAGTCCGGCATTGGGATCTTCCATCGTGCCCTTGTCAATTGCATCCTGCTCATCCACACCAACCTTGGCAGGTGCATCCCATTCATTTTTTGTGCCGCCTTCCTTAAAGCTGGCTGCATAATTTCCAGGAGCACCAAAAATCCTGGCTACCTCTGTTCCGGTTTTCACCGTAATATTGTCAGCATCCTGTACAGCCTGAATCAGGTCGTTGACAATCGGGGCTTCCATATCTGTCCAGGGAGCTTTGGTAGGAAATGACTGGCGCCAGTTAACCGCCTTACCACCAAGAACATCACTTTTTTCAACCAGAGTGACCTCATAGCCGGTGGCTGCTGCTTCTTTTGCTGCGGTCAGTCCGGCAACCCCGCCACCCATTACCAATATTTTCTTATTAACGGTCTCCAGGGTAAAAGGTTCGGGCAACTCTGATTTCTGGGCCTGGGCACAAGCCATTCTTACATAGTCGGAGGCCTCTTCCTGAAGATACTCCGGGTCGGCATCCTCGCCTTTGCTCCAGACCACCTGCTCACGAATATTGGCGCGGATGGTAATCTTGTCATCACCGAAGTTGAATTCATCCTGCATCACCCTGGGTGAACAGGCGGCTATAACTACGGTGTTCACACCGTCATTAATATCACTTTCGATCAAGGCCCGTCCGTCAGCACTGCAGAAAGCCTGGTGCGTCTTGCACTCCATGTTCATCTCACTGCTGGCTACCTCGCAAAGGGCCTCTGTATCTAGGGTATCTCCGATACCGCAACCTGTGCATACATATGCACCGTATTTATTATCCATTGACCTACCTCCTTGACGCCTGAATGGCTTTAAGAGCTGCTGCTGTCGCACTCTGGTTACTGGTCACCACATCGGCAGCCTTCTTGGCACATCCGGCGGCTATCATACCTTCATCGCTCAGAACAAATCCGCTGTTGTCCATCTGCACACCGAGGGATGCTCCTTCAGCCTGGATGGAAGGAGCCATACCGGTTGCCAGTATCGCCATATCCACTTTTTCCTGAACTTTTTCACCGGTAACAGCGTTTTCAGCAACCACGGTTACGCCACCGTCCTCTTCAGGAATGATGTCGGCAACTTTACCCTTAATAAAATGGACATTCTCGTCATCCATCACTTTCTCACGGAATTTTTCGTACTTCCCAGGAGTTCGCATATCGATATAAAAAACAGTTACCTTTGCCTCAGGATAACGCTCTCTGATATAGGTGACCTGTTTCAGGCTTGCCATACAGCAGATGTACGAACAGTATTCAAGATGATTCTCATCACGGGAACCGGCACACTGGACAAAAGCGAAACTCTCGGGTTCCTTGTTGTCTCCTGGACGCAGAATCTTACCCTCGGTAGGACCGTTTGGAGCTGACAGCCTCTCCATCATCATGTTGGTGATGATGGCATCGCTTTCATTGAACTTCAGATTATCCATCTTGGTGGCATCATAGGGATTCCAGCCGGTTGCCCAGACGATGGAGGAGACATCAAGCGTAAAGCTCTTGGTTTCCATAGCAAGCTCAATGGCTTCATATTTACAGGCCTCAACGCATTTGCCGCACTTGGTGCAGGCATCCATGTCAATGGCATACTTCATGGGGAATGCCATGTCATGGGGTTTGTATATTGCCTTGGTCTTATCCATGTTGAAGTTAAACTCATTGTCCCGCTCTTCAGGACATACATCCACACAGGCATTACAACCGGTGCAGTTGTTGTTCACATACCTTGGTTTTGTTTCCAGGGTCACCTGGTAGTCGCCGGCAGAACCGGACACGCTTTTTACCTCGGTCATGTTGTACATGCGGATCTTACGATTGTTCTTGATCCGTTTGAAGTTTATCTCCAGGCCGCAGGATGGGGGGCAAAGTTTTGGAAAATATTGATTCAACTGTGCGACTCGGCCGCCCATATAGGGATTTCTTTCAACCAGAAAGACATCGCTCCCAACCTCCGCGGCTTCCAACGCTGACGTCAGCCCACTAATGCCGCCGCCAACAACGAGAATGCCACCGCTCACAGGTGTATGTTCGTCTGTCATGCCATTCCTCCATTCATATTTTTTTCATTATTCAAGGGTTGATTATTTTGGTTCAAACGGTTTGTGCTTCCTACAGAATATTTATAATGGTGTCAAGCTGTATCAAGCCATTTCAAACAACGCAACCAACCAAAACCACCAAGTATAGAAAAATCTCCAGGCACCGATAACGGCGCCTGGAGATTTTTTTTATGTGTCTCTGCATAGGGATCTATTACCTGATCCTTTTATAGAGATGTTAGATCCACGGATCGGTTTCAATGATGTTTACACAGGGAACCTTCTCACACTTCCACTCCTGGGTCTCAGGATCAAAGGTGGAGTTGACAAAGGCCTTCCAGTTCTCATCATCAACAGTCGGGAAGTCTGACCTGTAGTAGAAACCGGGATAACGGCTCTCTTTCCTGAACTCGATGTGGCGGATATGGGTCTCAACACACCAGATGCGGTGATAATTTTCCCAGCACCTCATGAGCTCATGCAGATCGCCGGCAGCCATCAAGGCAGAATCTTCACGCATCATCTCGAGCAGGTCAAGGCAGATGTTAAGCAGCTTACCGGAGGTCATATAGTAAGTTGCAACTCCACCACCGTACTCGTCTGTAGCCTTCATCAGACGCATCATCAGACCGGCAGGCTTGCAGTAGTTCGGGTTAACGTCAGCAGCAGTTGATTTGCCAACATGCTCATGATAAAGCTTAACCGGAGCGTAGATTTCATCAGCCAGTTCCTGAGCGGTCTGCTTCAGTTCAGGGGTGAAACCGGCATTGTCACGGCAGTACTTAACCATCTGCTTGGCACACATTCTGCCCTCGGCATGAGAGCCGGAGGAGAACTTGTGGCCGGAAGCGCCAACGCCGTCACCGGCGGTGAAGAGACCGTCAACTGTGGTCATGCGGTTATAGCCCCATTTATACTGATGAGACCTTGGACCATCGATGGTTGGGACCCAGTCCTCTTCAGGACCGGAAACCCAGATACCACAGCAGCCTGAATGGGATCCCAGCATGTAAGGTTCTGTCGGCATAATCTCGGAGCCCACTTTCTCAGGCTCGATATTAGCACCAGCCCAGAGACCAGCCTGACCAACTGACATATCGAGGAAGTCTTCCCAGGCCTCGGACTCGAGGTGTTTCCAGAATTTCTTGACTTCTTTCTCATCCTTGCCGGCTGCACGTGCATCATCGAGGAAGGCGTTCAGGGCGACGTCGGTTGCCATGTAAATAGGACCGCGACCAGCTTTCAGCTCTTCGATCATCAGGTGATTACGCAGACAGGTCGGGGTAACAGCAGAAGCGCCGTAGGGCATGAATTTGCCCAGCTCATCTTTTACTGCATCACTGTTGGCATAGAACTCACCAAGGCCGTTCTGCACTTTGGCCTTGAACAACAGAAACCATGCACCAACCGGTCCGTAGCCGTCTTTAAAACGGGCAGGCGTGAAGCGGTTTTCCATCATGGTCAGTGTAGCACCAACCTGGGCACACATGGTGTAGGTGGAACCGGCATTCCATACCGGGTACCAGGCGCGGCCTTTACCCTCACCAGTGGAGCGTGGACGGAAGATATTAACAGCACCGCCGCAGGCAACCATCATGGTCTTACATTTGAAGACATGTACTTGGTTCTCACGGGTGGAGAAGCCAACAGCACCGGCGATCTTGTTCGGTGTATTTTTGTCGAGCAGCAGCTTGACGATGAAAATACGCTCCATTATGTTGTCTTCGCCGAGAGCTGTCTTGGCAGGCTCAGCAACGATGCACTTGTAGGACTCACCGTTGATCATGATCTGCCATTTACCGGTACGAACTGGCTTGCCGCCTTCAGGCAGGGTCGGAGCAGGCTTGGCACCGTCGATGTTTGAACCATCTTCAGCAATTTTCCAAACCGGCAGGCCCCATTCCTCAAACAGATGAACGGAATCATCAACGTGACGGCCGAGATCGTAGATCAGGTCCTCACGCACAACGCCCATCAGGTCGTTCCGAACCATTTTTACGTAATTTTCAATCGGGTTTTCACCGATATAGGTGTTGATAGCTGAAAGGCCCTGGGCAACAGCGCCGGAACGCTCCAGGGAAGCCTTGTCAACCAGGGTGATTTTCATGTCGGCCGGAGCCCATTTCTTAATCTCAAATGCTGTACCGCAAGCGGCCATACCACCACCGACGATGAGTACATCACACTCATGCTCAAAGATTTCAGGATCAACTACGGCGGGCAGTTCGCCCAGCGGCTTATTAGGTAACGCCATGTTTATTCCTCCTTATATAAAATAAGTTTTCTTAACTGATTAATTACTTAGCCATTTTCGCTGGGTCAGGAGACGGTAGAGATGTCTGAGTGGAAAGCAACTCATCGTCCAGGTTGTCACATTTTACATCAAGATAGGCGTTAGCAGCACCCTCAGCCGTGGTACGGATGGGGAACTTAAACCGCTTCATGTTGCCGTTACGGAATTTAACGGTCCACATAATGGAATCGGAACTTCTCATGGGATGAACCTGGCCGCCCATGGGCACAAAGTCATTGTAACCGCGGACATAGATCGCGCCCTGTGGGCAGATCTTTACGCAGGAATAGCATTCCCAGCAGGCATCCGGTTCCTGATTGTAGGCCAGCATTGACTCTTTGTTCAAGACCATCAGATCATTGGGGCAGATGTACATGCAGGCCGTCTTATCCCCGCCTTTACAACCATCACACTTTTCAGGATCTACATAGCTTGGCATTAACTTACCTCCTCAAAAAGATTAACCTTTATGGCTTCGCCTCTAACGAAGCCCGTTTGTTACTCTATACCAAATCAGGTTGTCTCAGCCCTAAAATTTACTATCCCTCAATGCTGAAACAACCTAAACAAAACACATGATACTTTTATCCCAAACCTGATACCTGAAAAAATCCTTTTTTCAAGCCATCGGGGGGGGAAATTCTGCTTTTTTAAGCGGTTTCCTGAAACAGCACAAGATTGCT